>JAZUQE010000153.1:0-9252 GCA_045605575.1 Faecousia sp.
CCCGTTACCTGTGAGGATCTGGAAGTTGCCGGCGCTATGACCGCCTGGATGCGTAACGCCATCAACCCCACCATGTGCTACTCCGTCGAGCATCAGCCCGTTCTGATCCACGCCGGCCCCTTCGCCAACATCGCTATCGGCCAGTCCTCCGTCATCGCTGACCGTCTGGCTCTGAAGCTGTTCGACTACCACGTCACCGAGTCCGGCTTCGCTGCCGACATCGGCTTCGAGAAGTTCTGGAACGTCAAGACCCGTCTGTCCGGTCTGACCCCCAACGTCTCCGTTCTGGTTGCTACCGTCCGTTCCCTGAAGATGCACGGCGGCGGCCCCAAGGTCACTCCCGGCGCACCCCTGCCCAAGGAATACACTGAGGAGAACCTGGAACTGCTGGGGGCAGGTACCTGCAACCTGTTCCACCATGTTAACACCATCAAGAAGTCCGGCATCACTCCCGTTGTCTGCATCAACCGCTTCTACACCGATACCGACGCAGAAATCGCTCTGCTGAAGAAGCTGTGTGCTGAGCGCGGTGTCCGTTGCGCTGAGTCCAACCACTGGCGTTACGGCGGCGAAGGCGCTGCTGAGCTGGCCCGTGTGGTCGTCGAGGCTTGTGAGGATCCCGTGGAAGTCAAGTTCCTGTACGATCTGGAGATGCCCCTGCGTCAGCGCGTTGAGCTGATCGCTAAGGAAGTCTACGGTGCTGACGGCGTTATCTGGCAGCCTCTGGCTGTGGAGAAGGCTCAGCGTTTTGAGTCCGATCCCAAGTACGCTGATTACTGCACCATGATGGTCAAGACCCACCTGTCCCTGAGCGATGATCCCACCAAGAAGGGTGTGCCCACCGGCTGGAAGCTGACCATCCGCGACATCCTGGAGTACGGCGGCGCCAAGTTCCTGTGCCCCATGGCCGGCACCATCTCCATGATGCCCGGTACCGCTGCCGATCCCGCTTACCGTCGTGTTGATATCGACACCGAGACCGGTAAGGTCAGCGGCCTGTTCTAATTCGAGTTTTCCAATCAGCAGAGGCGGCAACCCCGCCTCTGCTTTTGGAGCATTTTGAAAAGTAATAGGTAATAGTGAAAAGTGAATAGGTATTGTGTGCCCTTTGGGCACGATTTCAAATCATTGGCGAAGCCAATACCACACTTATTCACTATTCACTGTTACTTTTTACTTAATTTTAACTGGAAGGAAAAATTACTTATGGATATGACAATGGAATCCTGCCGCAAGTTTGTGGAAGTTCTGGCCTCCGATGCTCCCGCTCCTGGCGGCGGCGGTGCCGCTGCGCTGGTAGGTGCCATCGGTACCGCACTGGGTAACATGGTAGGTTCTCTGACCGTTGGCAAGAAGAAGTATGCCGACGTGCAGGACGAGATCATCGCGCTGAAGGCAAAGTGCGACGCCCTGCAGACCGAACTGCTGAACCAGGTGGAAGCCGACGAGATCAACTTCCTGCCCCTGGCTAAGGCCTACGGCATCCCCAAGGACGACCCCAACCGTGAAGCGGTTATGGAAGAGGCTACCATCATCGCTTGCTCCACTCCCATGAAGATCATGGAGCTGTGCTGCCAGGCTATCGAGTACATCGCTGTGTTTGCCGCTAAGGGCAGCCGCCTGGCTGTTTCCGATGCCGGCTGCGGCGCTGTGATCTGCAAGTCTGCCCTGCAGGCAGCGTCCTTGAATGTGTTCATCAATACCAAGACCCTGAAAAACCGTGAGGTAGCTGAGGAAATGAACACCAAGGCGCTGGGTATGCTGGATAAGTACGGCGCCATGGCTGACGAGATCTTCAACACCGTCAAGGCCGGCTTTGGCGTGTAAGCGGCGGGTCGCCGCGGACAATCCGTGACGAACCCGGTCATTTGTCGTTACGCCTCCTGGGTACCGCTCGGTTCGTTACATATTCCAAATAAACACCATCTACAAAAGGAGAATTACTATGGCGAAGAGATTACTGGGCAAGGAAGTCAACGAGGCGCTCGTGGCTGCCCTGCAGACGCGTACCGCTGCCCTGCGGGAAAAGGGCATGACCCCCACCCTGGGCATCATCCGTCTGGGTGAGAACCCCTCTGACCTGTCCTATGAGAAGGGCGCTACCAAGCGCGCGGAGGAAGTGGGCGTTGCCGTTAAGAACTACATCCTGCCCGAAAGTGCCACCAAAGAAGAGGTACTGGCTGTGATCGATGAGGTCAACGCCGACGCTTCCGTCCACGGCGTTCTGATGTTCCGCCCCCTGCCCAAGCACCTGAAGGCTGACCAGGACGAGATCTGCAACCGCCTGGCTCCCTGCAAGGATGTGGACTCCATGACCCACATGTCCAACGCCGGTGTCTTCGAGGGACAGGACCTGGGCTATGCCCCCTGCACCCCAGCTGCCTGCATGGAGATCCTGGATCACTACGGCATCGACTGCAAGGGTAAGAACGCTGTTGTCATCGGTCGCTCCCTGGTGGTTGGTAAGCCTGCTGCCATGATGCTGATGGCTAAGAATGCCACCGTTACCATCTGCCACACTCGTACGGTCAATACCGCTGAGATCTGCCGCAACGCGGACATCATCGTCACCGCTGCCGGTGTTCTGAACAGCCTGACCAAGGACTTCGTCCGGGAAGGCCAGATCGTCATCGATGTTTCCATGAACTGGAACCCCGAGAAGATCACCACCAAGGGTAAGGGCGGCATGTCCGGCGACTGCGTGTTCGACGAAGTCGAGCCCGTCGTCGAGGCCATCACTCCCGTGCCCGGCGGCGTAGGCGCTGTCACCACCACCGTGCTGATGAAGCATGTGGTTGAGGCTGCTGAGAAGGCCTAAGTACATAAACCGTCTGCATAACTGACGAGATCAGCGGAGTACCGCATGGGAGTGCAGATGTGATATGCCGATCGTCTGGGCAATTCGAACTTTATTGGGCTCGGATTGCCCAGATTTCTTACAATGAGGTGCGTTATGAACAAGATCAAAAATCTCTCCGAAGGCGCGTTTTTGAAGCTGCTGTTCGCCTTCCTGTCTGTCTGCTTCCTGGTAGCGGCGGTGTGCATGCCCGACCGGAATCAGATGTTTACCGGCCTGTGGCAGATCATGGTGCTGCCCAATAAGATCTCCGCCAACTACTTCTCCATGGGAGGCTATGCAGCCACCTTCCTAAATATGGGCCTGGTGGGTCTTTTCAGCTTGCTGCTGTTTGTGGTATTTAAGGGAACACCCAACAATGTGTCCACCCTGGCAGTGATCCTGACCATCGGCTTCGGTTCCTGGGGTATCAATGTGCTGAATATGTGGTTCTCCATCCTGGGTGTGGTGGTATACGGTTTTGTGAAGAAGGAGAAGATGGGTGGCCTGGTAAACGCCATGCTGTTCTCTACCGGCATTGCCCCCTTGATCACCGACCTGCTGATCCGTTACCCCCATGCGGACTACTACGGTTTTAACTGGCTGGGCTTTGGCCTGGCGCTGCTGGTTGGCTTGATCATTGGTTTCTTTCTGCCTGCGGGTCTGGCCCATTCTCCCAAGGTCCACAAGGGCTTTGACCTGTACTCCGCAGCTCTGCCCATCGGTATGACCGCATTCTTCTTGAACGCGACCCTGTTTAAGACCATGGGTGTAGATCTGCCCAAGGCACTGTCAGATCTGGACCCTGCCACGATGCAGGTGGCATCTCCTCTGATCGTGAACATCTTCTGCTGCACCGTATTCGGCCTGTGCATCGTGTTTGCGTTTGTGCTGGGCTGCAAGCCGAAGGACTATTGGAAGCTGCTGTCCGATCCTGCCCTGGTGACCAATTTCTCCTCTACTTACGGCAATGCCACCTTCTTGATGAATGTGGGTGTCTTTGGCCTGTTTATTCTGGGCTATTACAATCTAATCGGCGCCACCTTCAACGGTATCACCTTCGGTATTGTCTTCTGCATGCTGGCTACCTGCAATTCCGGCTCCCATCCGGGAAATGTTTGGCCTATTATGCTGGGCTACTTCGTGGCCAGTGTGGTGTTCGGCTGGATCGCACCGCTGCTGGGCGGCAATTTTACCCTGCCGATCAATGCGCAGGCCATCTGTGTGGGGTTGTGCTATGCCAATGGCCTCAGCCCTATTGCCGATAAGTACGGCTGGCGCTACGGCTTTATCGCTGCCATCATGCATTACCTGCTGGTCACTTCTGTGCCCACGCTGCACGGCGGCTTCTGCCTGTACAACGGTGGATTCACAGCTGCTCTGATCTGCCTGATCCTGGTGCCCGAGCTGGAGAAGTTCTTCCGCACCAAGGAAGAGCGCAAGCTGGCCAAGGCTAAGCAATAAAAAGTCGTCCCTCGGCTGCATTGGAGCGTCGGGATGTGTTTTAGACCTGTCTGCCGGATTTGTAGGCCGATGGAGACTTGCCGTAGGCTGCCTTGAAGGCCGTGCTGAAGTATTTTGCATCCGGAAAACCGCACAGCACTGCCGCTTGACCTACAGAGCATTCCGCGTTAGCCAGCAGCGTGGCCGCGCGCTGCAAACGCAGCCGGTGGATGGCCTCTGAGGGGGAAAGGCCGTATTCCTGCCGGTAAAGCCGCCGGAAATACACCTGACTGATGCGGCATTTCTCTGCCAGAACCCCAACCGTCAGCTCCGGATCCGCAAAATGGCTGTTTAAATACAGCAGACCCGGCTCTAGCAATGCATATCTCCGGCTGACAGGCTGGGACTCTGATTCCAGCAAGGCAAACAGCTCATGCATCCTGGCTGTACAGCTGTTCCGATACCCCGGTCTTTGCTCCTGCCACTGGTGATGCAGCTGCTGCAGAAGCTCCATAACTGCCTCTGAATTTTGTGGATGGATATGCTCAAGCCTTGAGAATGTTTCCCCATAGGCGTCCAGATGCAAAATGATCAGCTCCTCCTGCGTGCAATCAATATGATAGTCCACACCAGCAGGAATGAAGATCACATCTCCCGGCACTACAGAAACAGTCTGTTCCGGTGTACGGAAGGTCGCACTGCCCTGCAGACGGACAGAAAGGGCAGAATGGGAACGGCCAACAGCCGGCGTGCTGGAGGGCTTTCTCTGCAGCCGGAACACATTCCGTAGATAAAAGCTCCCTTTTTCAAAAAACATGCCATCGCCTCCTTTATCCATACTGTAGCAGAAAAAGTTTCGAAAATCAAACCTTTTGTATTGCCAATCCGGTTTACTTTTTTCTGCCCCAGTGATAAGGTTATAAAAAACATGAAAAGGAGCACTGCTTATGAACCCCCAGAGTCAATGGCTGACCCAAACCCTTTCCCGCTGGATCGATTTTGCGCGGGAGGATTTTTATGAACTGCCCGAGACGAATATGCTCTGCTATGGCATGGGCTACGACCACTGGGCTGTGCAAACCCAGCAGAAGGCTTTTTCTGCCGTGGCCATGGTAGGTATTACCACCGACAACCGCGAATTGATCGATACCGCTTTGCGCATGCTCCGTTTCAATTTACAAACCCATATCGAGGGAAATATGCTTTGCCTGGACGGCCGCAAATGGGGCCATACCTGGATCTCTGCCCTAGGCGTGGAGCGTATGATGCACGCGGTTTACCCGCTGATGCCCTATATGTCCGATGACGAAAAGGCTTTGCTGCGGAAGATTCTGATATCCGAAAGCGACTGGCTGCTGAAAAATTACCCTGTGGAGGCCCATCCGGAGGATGAAAGCGGCAAGAACAAGCCCGAAAGCAATGCCTGGAACGGAGCCATCCTCTACCGCACTGCCAAAATGTACCCCGATGCCCCCAACGCGGCAGCTTATCTGGAAAAAGCGGAGCTGTTTTTCGTCAACACCATCTCCATCCTGGCTGATCGGGGTAAGCCCGGCGTGGTGGACGGCAACTTCTTTGACAGCTATGCACTGAATCACCATGGGTATCTGAATGTGGGCTACATGGTCATTACCCTGTCCCAACTGGCCTATGTCCATTTCTTCTGCAAGGAGTTCGGCCACGAGCCGCCAAAGAATCTGTATAACCATGTGGAAGACCTTTGGCAGCTGGCCAAGAGCTGTATTGCACCGGATGGCCGCCTGCTGCGCATGGGCGGCGATTCCCGACTGCGCTATTGCTACTGTCAGGACTACGCCATCCCCATGTGGCTGTTCATCCGGGATTATCTGGGCGACCCGGACTGCGATAAGATGCTCGCCGGCTGGCTGAAACAGGTGGATCGGGAGGTAAGGGCCAACGGCGACGGCTCCTTCCTGTCGGATCGCTGCGGCAATCTGCGGCGGAAGTCTTTGCTCTACTACACCCGCTTGGAGTCTGACCGGGCAACCGTGCTGTCCATGGCCCTTGCCTGGCAGGCTTATGCCGGGGAAACGCGTGCTGTCCCAGCATTGGAAACCTGGCAGGACGATTTTCATGGCAGTGCCTTTGTGCGCAGCAAAGATGCTTTCCGTTCCTTCTCCTGGCGGGGCTGCGACGGCCCCATGGGCCTTTGTGTGCCCACATCGGATTCTTCCATGGCTGAGTGGGAGATGAATCTGGTCCCCGAGGTGCTGGATAACGGTGCCTGGCATCAGTGGGAGCTGCTGCGGCACAAGGAAAACACCTTCCCCGGCGGTTTCCTGACCTGCGGCAGCGCCAATGCCTTCGGCCGGATCTATGTCGCCGAGTCCCAGGTAAAGGAGTTGGTGGGCACAGCGCATATTGCGACTGCCGCCTTGCCCGATGGAGCTACCATGCTGGTTCTGCAGCAGTTTTCCTTGCCTGAATATGCCCGGACGATCCTCTTCCGGGTGCAGGGCGTAAATCTGAAGATCCCCAACGACCTGTATAACGGCAGTCTGCGCAACTATACCTCCCAGTTAGGGAGCTGGCAGCTGAAAAGTCAAAGCGGCGAAGAACTGCTGCCCATGGGCGGCTGGGCCAATGCCGATGACCGGCTGGGTGTGTATCTTCCCGGCGGAGAGCTGAAGCTTTACCGTCCTGCCAAGCGGGAAACTACCATTAACATCATGCACGCCGACCGTAACACCGGCGCAGACCTTGCGCACCTGTACTGTGACATTCTGGTGGGCCCCTTCAGCCGGGAATACCAGGATCTGCGGGGCGGTGTGACCGTGGTAGATACTGGTTTTGCCGTGACGGCCGGAACGGCTGAGCAGACCAGGGCTATGGAGACTCAGCAGCTGCAGCTTCCCAAAGGTAGCAGCATGCGCAGTGTGTGCGCCTGCGGCCGGGACGGGAGGAAGTATCTGCTGGTGGCCAACTTCGGCGCGGAAGCCGGGACTGTCCAAACGCCTGCAGCCGAATGCCTGTCACAGACCGGAGCCATTTGCAGCAGCGAGGGCTGTTACCTGGAGCCCGGCGCTTCCTGTTTGCTGCGCCTGTAATTCTTCCAAACGGTAAGGGAGGGGCTTGACCCTCCCTTCTTTCATGCCAGTTTTCCGTCGGTCTATGCTAAAGACCAAATTCGCATTCCGTTGGGGTGTATGGAAACAAAAGAAAAACATTCGAAATACATGATAAATATTGCACAAAAACTGGAATTAAACCGGGAAAAAGTTTTAGAAAATGGGGAAACTGTGGATTGGAGGGGAATGACGGCAATAATTTTATATATGGTCAAATGACCATATATAACGACTAAAGAACCGCAAAAAAGGACGTAAAAACTGAAAAGCGGAATCTCAGAATATTTTTTGCTCTATTTTCCGGGAATTACAAAAAAATCCTTTAAAAACCTAACTATACAAAGGATAACGCTGCTTTTTTGTTGCATCTGTGCATTGACGATTTGCCTTCTTTCTGGTATTCTATTTTCACAACCCAATGGTAACGAAAAGGAGGTAACAAAATGAATTGGGCTGCAATAATTTGGTTCGGTCTTCTGCTGATATTCCTGATCGTAGAGGCCGCCTGTCCGATCCACCTGGTGAGCATCTGGTTTGCCGCAGGCGCTCTGGTGGCGATGATCGTCAGCTTCCTCAGCGGGCCGGTCTGGCTGCAGATCCTGCTGTTCTTGCTGGTGTCCTGCACACTGGTGGCGCTGCTCTGGCCATTCATCAAAAAGTTCCTGAATCCGGGCCTGTCCAAGACCAATGTGGATGCGGTCATCGGTTCCCAGGGTTTGGTTACCACCGCCATTGACAATACATCCGCTGTGGGTCAGGTCAAACTCGGTGCCATGGAGTGGACGGCGAGAAGCACCTCCGGCGAGCCCATCGCCCAGGGTACGCTGGTAAAAGTCGATAAGATCGAGGGCGTAAAGGCTTATGTTTCCCCCGTGCAGGTCTGTGCACAAATCTAAAATTTATTGGAGGTTAAACTATGGAATTTATCATCATCGGCGCATTGGTCATCATCGTGATCGGCATCATCGTCTCTAACATTGCGGTGGTGCAGCAGTCCCGGGCATACGTCATCGAGCGCTTGGGCGCATTCCAGAGTGTGTGGGGCGTTGGCCTGCACTTCAAGGTTCCTTTTATCGACCGCATTGCCCGCCGCGTCTCCTTGAAGGAGCAGGTTTTGGACTATCCCCCTCAGCCTGTGATCACCAAGGATAACGTCACCATGCAGATCGATACCGTCGTGTATTTCCAGATCACCGACCCCAAGCTGTATGCCTACGGCGTAGAACAGCCTATGGCCGCGATGGAGACTCTGACTGCTACCACCCTGCGTAACATCATCGGTGACCTGGAGCTGGACCAGACGTTGACTTCCCGCGACGTGGTCAATACCAAGATGCGCGCCATCCTGGACGAAGCCACCGATCCCTGGGGCATCAAGGTCAACCGCGTGGAGCTGAAGAACATTCTGCCTCCCGCTGACATCCAGAGCCCCATGGAGAAGCAGATGAAGGCCGAGCGTGACCGCCGTCAGGCACTTCTGCAGGCAGAGGGTCAGAAGAAGTCTGCGATCCTCATCGCCGAAGGTGAAAAGGAATCTGCGATTCTGCGTGCCGATGCAGAAAAGCAAGCAGCGATCCTCCGGGCAGAAGCGGAAAAGCAGGCGGCTATTTTGAAGGCAGACGGTGAGGCACAGGCAATCCTTACGGTGCAGAAGGCACTGGCAGATTCTCTGGCGCTTCTGAATGAAAAAGCACCCAACGATCAGGTCATTAAGCTTAAGTCTATTCAAGCGATGGAAAAGGTCGCCGACGGCAAGGCTACCAAGATCATCATCCCCTCTGAGATGCAGGGCCTGGTAGGTCTGGCAAACGGCTTGGTGGAAGGCGTAAAGGAGCAGTAAAATGGCAGACGAGAAACGCTTTGTTGTGACTTATAAACAGGGTG
>JAZUQE010000154.1:0-4159 GCA_045605575.1 Faecousia sp.
GCCGTCCCTACGAATGGTCTGCACGATAAATACCAATTTATCGGTCTTTCTGTTATTTATCCAGATGCACGTTCAGATGCGGGTAAGTCATGCGCAGGCCCTTTGCATCAAAGATCTCCTTGATGCGCTGGTTGACAGCAAAGAGGGTCGTCCAATAGTCGGAGGCGGAAGACCAGACGTGAAGGACATATTCGATAGAGCTTTCACCGTAGTTTTTCACGGCTGCGAAAGGCTCTTTATCCTCCAGGCGGGTCTCTACCAGGGCGGCTTCCTTCAAAGCTTCCAGCACGCCGTCAATGGGGCTGTCATAGGAGGCGGTGACGGTGATCTCTACACGGCGGGTACCCAGCACGGTGTAATTGACGATCTGGGCAGAGGTCACGGCGCTGTTGGGGATGAACACGTTTTTGTTGTCTGGAGTGGCCAGTTCCGTGTAGGTCAGGCCAATGGACTTGACGGTGCCGGATTGACCGCCGACCTCTACATAGTCGCCTGCGTGGAATGGCCTGGTGTACAGCAGAGTAAAGCCGCTGATTACATTGGTCAGCATGGTCTGGACTGCCAGGGACACTGCCAGAGTCAGTACGCTGGCCAGTGCCACGATTCCGGTTACATCGATGCCCAAATGGGATGCCAGGATCAGACACAGCAGACCATAGAGTACGACCTTTACAACGGTGATGATCAAGCTAAAGGCCGCACGCTCCAGCCTAGTCTTTGCCAGAGCCTTGTTCAGCAGCTTCACAGCAGCCTGGATCAGCAGAATGCCTACTACCAGAATGATCACAATGGGAAGCACGGTAGCAGTGAGGAATGTGCCGGCAGCAGTCAGCCAAACTTTGATGAATTCCATGGAAAAACACTTCCTTTCAAAATTATACAGGAACATTATAGCAATTTGCATGGGTTTGCCAAGGGGAATTAAGAAGAATTTAAGAATTCTTCATATTTCTTCTTAAGAAATGCCATGGTATAATAGAGCCATAAAGAAAACCCGGAAAGAGGAAGGAAACAACCTATGAGCAGCTACAACATTCTGATCTGTGATGACCAGCCGGATATCGTCAACGCCTTAAAAATATATCTGGCGCCGGAGGGCTATGGGCTTTACACGGCCTGCAACGGCGCACAGGCGGTGGAGATCCTGCGGCAGGAGGATATTCACTTGATTTTGATGGATATCATGATGCCCCAGATGGATGGGATCACAGCGACCAGCAGGATTCGGGAATTTTCCAATGTGCCAATTATCTTTCTCACGGCAAAATCTGAAACGGAAGACTTGGTGCTGGGGCTGAACGTGGGGGCGGATGATTACATCACCAAGCCTTTTGTCCCGGTGGAGGTTCTGGCCCGGGTCCGCAGCCAGCTGCGGCGTTATGCCAAACTGGGCAGTCGGATGGATGAGACATCCGGTGAACTCAGTGTAGGAGCGATCACCCTGGACAATGTATCCAAGCGGGTGCAGGTGGATGGTGAGGATGTGGCGCTGACTCCCATAGAGTACAGCATTCTGGAGCTATTGATGCGCAATCCCGGCAAAGTATATTCTACGAAGGCGCTGTATGAGGCTGTGTGGCGCGAGGCAGCTATGGGCAGTGAGGGAACGGTGGCGGTGCATATCCGGCACTTAAGGGAGAAGATCGAGATCAATCCCACGGAGCCGCGGTATTTGAAGGTAGTATGGGGACAGGGCTATAAGATCGAGGGGGACAGAACATGAAGTACCATATCGCGTTAAAATTTTTGGCGATCGTGCTGTGTGCCTGCTTTTTGATGGCAGCAGTGGCCTCTGCGGCGGCTGTGATCGGGATCGCTGCTGCGGGGCTTTACAGCAGCAGTGTCCAGGAGTTGCAGGAGCAGGACCGCTATTGGCGGCTGGAGCACCTGGCGGCGGGACTGGCTCAGCAATATGCCGCCAGAGAATTGGGAGGTCTTTCGGAAAGACTGGCGGAAATCGTTTGCATGGTCTATTATCCCAGCGAGCTGGTTGGGGATTGGTACTATACCATCAGCGACCAGGACGGTAATTTGCTGAAAAGCAATGTGCCTGCCGAAGCGCAGACCGTGCGGCAAACCTTTTGGGTAGATACGGTTTATCCTGTAATCTGGGAACATTGGGAAAATGGAGTCCGTGTAGATAAGGGCACAGAACCGACTTTACCCCAGACCGCGACGCAGTCCCAGGGAGAAAAAGAGCCCACCACACCCTCAGAACACTACGATATCCGTTGGGTCGGCCATGAGGATGAAAACGGAGTGGAACATGAGTATAAGCTGGGAATGTACTGGGGTCCCGACTACGAAGTGACCATTCTTCTCACGGAGGGCGCTTTCCGGATGGAAGAGGCTTGGCATTGGCAGATGGCGGAGCTTGGCTATCAATACCGTTATGTGGCCATCAGTGTGTTGTTTGCAGCCTTGCTGTTGTTCGCAATTGCGTTTACCTATCTTTGCTGCGCCGCAGGCAGAGCGCCGGGCTCCGATGTTGTGCGGCCCGGTGGACTGAACAGGCTGCCTCTGGATCTGTACGCGCTGGGTGTTGGCTGCCTGCTCGTTGTTGGTCTGTCGATCACACAGGCGCTGCTGACCGGCAGCGATATAGAAGATGCAATTCCTATTACTGCAGCGGTTGCAGCAATAGCCACAGTGATCTGTCTGGCATTGGTCGGTTTCCTGTTCGCCTTTGCGGCCCAGGTGAAAGCAAAAGGTGGGTTCTGGTGGCGCCGCAGCGTGATCGGTATGGCTTTGCGGTTTTGTGCCCGGGTGCTCAGATGGGTGATCCGGAGTGTAGGCCGGTTCCTGAAGCTGATGCCGTTGACCTGGCAGTGGCTTCTGGTGGCTGGGGCAATGGGCATGATGGTGCTGTTTGCTGTGATGATCCAGTCTGAAGCGGCGTTGCTCTTTGCCATTGCCGTTGGTATTGCCCTGGTGATCTACGGTGCCTGCTGCTTCGGCAAGCTCTTTGAAGGTGCCCGGCGCATGAGCCGGGGCAACCTGGGCAACAAGGTCAGCAGCGTCATGATGGTGGGCAGCTTCCGGGATTTTGCTGCGGATCTGAACGCACTGGCAGATGTGGCGGTGGAGGCAGCCAAACGGCAGATGACCTCCGAACGGATGAAGGCAGAGCTGATCACCAATGTGTCCCACGATATCAAAACGCCTCTGACCTCTATTATCAACTATGTGGACCTGCTTCAGACGGCAAAAACCGAGGAAGAGCGGCGTCAATACCTGGAGGTGCTGGCCCGGCAAAGCCAGCGTATGAAGAAGCTGATCGAGGATCTTATGGAAATGAGCAAGGCATCGTCCGGTGCTATGGCCTGCGAGCTGACAAAAGTTGACGCGGCAGAGGCAGTCAATCAAGCCTTGGGAGAGTTTGCCGATAAGCTGGAACAGGTGGGACTGGTACCCGTTGTCCGGTATCCGGAGATACCTACGGCCATGATCGCAGACGGGCGGCTGACCTGGCGGGTGCTGAGCAACCTGCTCTCCAATGCGGTCAAGTATGCCATGCCTGGTACACGGCTGTATATAGACATTGTGCGGCTGGACGGAAGGGTGCTGATCTCGTTGAAAAATATATCCAGAGAGCCGCTGAATATCGGCGCAGGTGAGTTGATGGAGCGGTTTGTTCGGGGAGATACCTCCCGTAATACGGAGGGAAGCGGTCTGGGGCTGAACATTGCCAAAAGTTTGATGGAGCTTCAGCATGGGCAGCTGCAGCTGCTGATCGACGGAGATCTCTTCAAAGCAACCTTGATCCTGCCGGAAGCAAGATGAAGATAACCGGGTGCGGAAATTACGCACCCGGTTTTTTTGATTATCTGTCGAGAAGAATGTGAAAATTCCTGTTGCTTTTTTGAACGTGGCATGCTATAATACCTCGTGTGTCCAAAATCTGGGCTTACATTGGGATGTCGCCAAGCGGTAAGGCACCAGACTTTGACTCTGGCATTCGTAGGTTCAAATCCTGCCATCCCAGCCACCCGATCCGCTAGCTCAGTTGGCAGAGCAATTGCCTTTTAAGCAATGGGTCCGGAGTTCGAATCTCCGGCGGGTCACCATGACGCGCAAATACGAACCCTGCACATTGTGAGGAATGTATTTGCGTTCACTGAAAGAATCCCACCTGAGTAATCAGGTGGGATTTCTTTTT
>JAZUQE010000155.1:0-3477 GCA_045605575.1 Faecousia sp.
CCTCCCGGCATAGGGCAAGGGTGCGCTTTGCAGTTCCATACATAGCGTTCAGACTGACGAAATAGCCGCCGGTCGGACGGTTCCACCGGGCAATGTCCAGAGGTGCGATTTCTTTTTCCAGTGCGTCGGATACCGCAGCAAACTTAGGCCGCAGTAGGGCCGCATGCCGCTTCATCAGCTGCAAGGTGTTGGCCTTGTCCTTCAAATAGCGCACATGCCGGATCTGATTGACTTTATCATAGGAAATAGTCTGCACATTCAACATTTTGAGTAAGTAGCTAACATTGGCTTGTGAAGCCGCGATCACGGAAATACCGCCGCCAGCCAGTGTGATTTTGGAGGTAGATGCAAACTCCATGACCATATCCGGGTTTCCATACTGCCGGCAAAGGTCCAGGATATCCGGAAACTCCACATACTCCCCTTCGAACTCATGAACGCAGTAGGCATTGTCCCACATGACCAGAAAGTCCGGCGCAGCGCAGCGCAAAGACGCGATCCGGCGAATAGTCCGCTCTGAGTAGATAATGCCATCGGGATTGGAGTATTTCGGCACGCACCAGATGCCCTTGACCTGAGGATCTTTAACCAGTTCCTCCACCATATCCATATCCGGGCCCTCTGCAGTCATAGGCACTGTGATCAGCTGGGCACCGAAAAACTCTGTAATGCGGAAATGCCGGTCATAACCGGGGCTGGGACAGAGGAATTTGACCG
Organism: Faecousia sp.; assembly: GCA_045605575.1. Lineage (GTDB taxonomy): Bacteria > Bacillota > Clostridia > Oscillospirales > Oscillospiraceae > Faecousia. The sequence goes on from JAZUQE010000155.1 coordinate 718, forward strand.
TTTCCTCCCGGCACCAGGGTCTGAGAGAATGGAGCAGGCCGTGGGAGTAGGCCCGTGCGATCACGTCGAACATCAGATTCAAACTGGCATTCCCGCCAACGATCGTCTCCTCCGGCTTGCAGCCCAGCACATCTGCCCAGTATGCCCGGGCGCAGGGTAATCCGGCCAGTTGTCCATAGTTTCTGGCATCGATGTTATCATCCATGCAATCCTCGGCAGTCTGGACACTGGTCAAAAGCTCTTCTGCTACATCCAGCTGCAGCTTTGAGGGTCTTCCACGGGACATATCCAGCTTGAGTCCCTTCGCCTTACAGTCTTCAAAGGCCTGTTTCTGGACCTCATACTCCTTCAGCAGTTCCTGACGGTTCAGTTCGCGGTAGCTTCCCATAATGCATCCTCCCAAGGATCAATTTGGAAATCATTATATTCTCTTCCAGGCAAAAATGCAACATCCGAAACATAAACTTACGGCTTTTGTTTGAATGACCAAAAGGCAATGCCCCATGTCATTCATTTTTTACGTTTTCTGCTCTTGCTTTTGCGGCAGTTTTGTCATAGAATCTTAAATGGATGAAAATTGCATTCGGAAAGGACTGTTTCCATGAGCGAAGTCATAAATGTTCCCGAAATCTTCGGCATTGACGTATTTAACGAAGCGACGATGCAGCAGCGGCTGGACGAAACTACTTACCAAGCCTGGAAAACCTGCATTGCCACCGGCTCCTCTCTGGAGCTCAGCGTTGCCAACAAGATCGCGGAAGCCATGAAGCAATGGGCCACCGAGAAGGGCGCTACCCATTTTACGCACTGGTTCCAGCCCATGACCGGCATTACTGCCGAAAAGCACGACTCGTTCATCACCCCCACCGGCGACGGCAGGGTCATTATGGAATTCTCCGGCAAAGAGCTGGTGCAGGGTGAGCCCGACGCCAGTTCCTTCCCGTCAGGCGGTCTGCGTGCGACCTTTGAAGCCCGCGGCTATACCGCCTGGGATCCAACCTCCTTTGCCTTCGTCAAGGACGGAAGTCTGTTTATTCCCACCTGCTTCTTCTCCTACACAGGTGAGGCCCTGGATAAGAAAACACCTCTGCTGCGCTCTATGGATGAGGTCTCCCGGGAGGCCTTGAGAATCCTGCGGCTCTTTGGCGATCAAGAGACCAGCCGTGTTATCGCCAGCGTGGGTGCTGAGCAGGAATACTTTATTATCCCCAAGGATCTTTATGCCCAGCGTGAGGATCTTCGGTTGACCGGACGGACTTTGTTCGGCGCTCCCGCCCCCAAGGGCCAGGAACTGGATGACCACTATTTCGGCACCATCCGCACCCGGATCTCCCGTTATATGAAGGATCTGGATGAGCAGCTCTGGAGATTGGGTGTTCTGTCGCGCACGAAGCACAACGAAGCAGCGCCTTGTCAGCATGAGCTTGCACCCATTTACGACAACGCCAACACCTCCTGCGATGCCAACCAGCTGGTGATGGAGATCATGAAAAAGTGTGCTGCCAAGCACAATCTTGTCTGCCTGCTCCATGAAAAGCCCTTCCAGGGCGTCAACGGTTCCGGCAAGCACAATAACTACTCCCTTTCCACCAACACCGGAAAGAACCTGTTCCGCCCCGGCCAGACCCCTCGGCAAAACGCCCAGTTCCTGGTATTTCTGGCAGCCTTCATCCAGGGTATTGATGAATATCAGGATTTCCTGCGCTGCACGGTAGCATCCGCCGGAAATGATCACCGCCTGGGAGCCCACGAGGCCCCGCCTGCCATTGTATCCATCTTCTTGGGTGACGAGCTGACGGCTGTTGTGGAATCCATCATCAACGGCACCAACTATACGGACCCGGAAAAGAGCCTGATCCGCATCGGTGTGGACGTACTGCCCTCCATTCCCAAGGACACCACCGACCGAAACCGTACCAGTCCCCTGGCATTCACGGGCAACAAGTTTGAATTCCGCATGCTGGGCTCTTCCCAGAGTGTTGCAGGTCCTAATATTGCCCTGAACACCATCATGGCTGAGGAGCTGGGTAAGTTTGCTGATGAACTGGAGCAGGCAGAGGACTTTGATACAGCACTGCAGAATCTGGTCTGCCGCGCCTTTACAGAGCACAGCAGGATCATTTTTAACGGAAACGGTTACAGCCAGGCCTGGGAGGAGGAAGCCGAACGCAGGGGTTTGAGCAACCTGCGCACCACGGCAGAAGCGCTGCCCACTTACATTTCCCAGAAGAACATCGATCTGGTGACACGGCACGGGATCTTTACCGAGAATGAATTCCGGGCACGCCATGAGATCCATCTGGAAGCCTACTGCAAGATCATGCGCATCGAAGCCCAGACCGCAGTGGATATGGCCATGCGGCAGATCCTGCCGGCCGTGAGCCGCTACACCGGCGATCTGTGCCGCCGTGTGGAGTTGAAGCAGAAGCTGTATGTGGGCCGAAATGCAGAGATGGCATTGATCCATCAGCTCTCTGAGGGCACGGACACCCTGTACGAAGCCTGCTGCAAGCTGAAAGAAGACCTAAACGGGATCGCCGGTACCGGAGAGGACGGCGCACGCTACTATCAGCAGGTCATCGCGAAGGATATGGCCGAGCTGCGTGCGATCGCGGATGAGCTGGAGCTGATCACCGACAAGTCCTACTGGCCCTTCCCTACCTATTCAGACATTCTCTTCTACTGATCGAAGCGCCCCGGGTCGGGTGGTTCCGGGCGTGTGGTTTTTGCTAAAAAGCTTCCAATTGTTGGTTTTTGTTT
>JAZUQE010000156.1:0-2704 GCA_045605575.1 Faecousia sp.
GACAGGTCATCTGCTGATGGAGAACATTCAGCAGCAAGTTGGGGCGATTATGGCAGCGGGAACCTACCGGGTTCCCATGATGATCACCATTGGTATTATCACGGTCGGCCTTGCCATTAAGAGTGCTCTGTTTCCCTTCCATTCCTGGGTGCCGGATGCTTACGGCTATTCTACTGTTTCCTCAGGTGCGATTCTGTCCAGCTTGGTGTCCAAAGGCTATATTTTCCTGCTGTTTAAGATCTTCTATCGGGTCATTGGCGCAGAGCACATTGCCGGTAGTCACATTCTGAATCTGCTGTTCCTGTTCGGCCTGTGCGGAATGATTTTCGGTTCTGTCAGCGCAATTTGGGAAAAGGACATACGGCGTATGATTGCCTTTTCCTCCGTGGCTCAGATCGGCTATATCTACATGGGCTTAGGGTTGGGTACGGAAGCCGGTCTGATCGCGGCGGTCTTTCATATTCTGGCTCACGGTGCCACCAAGTCGTTGCTGTTCATTTCTGCTATTGGCCTGACAGATGTTTCCGGCGGCAGTCGCAGCTTCTTTGAACTCACCGGTGCCGCTTACCGGAACAAGATGGCAGGTGTCGGTTTCCTTGTGGCATCCCTGTCCATGGTAGGTATCCCTATGTTCTCCGGTTTTGTCAGCAAACTGCTGTTTGCAGAGGCTGCTGTGCTCTTGCCTAACTGGAAGCTGTTTCCGACTCTTATTGTTCTGGCCATCAGTACAGTGCTGAACGCCATCTACTTCTTGAAAACCGCGGTCCGTATTTATACGCCGGCAAATAAAGAAGAAATAAAGCAAAAGGGATATTTTAGTGTGAAATTCCCGGAGCAAAAACAGTATTGTATTACGATTTTACTGTTCATTCTTGTGAATCTGATTTTGGGTTTGGCTTCCCAGCCGATCATCTCCCTGATTGCAGAAGGTCTGCTCCATTTTTCGTAAAGAGGTAAACATCATGTTGATTTTATCGATTCTCTTCCCTGTATTACTGGGTCTCGGGATCCTGTTGAAACGGGAATTCAAGTGTAGAAGCATTCTTTTGACCCTCACCGGCGCAGGTTTGGCCGTAACTGCTGCGCTGGGTTTGGCTGTTGCATTTGGAGGAGAAACAGAATTGCTGCTCTTCTCCTTCGGCAAAAATCTGGATATCTACTTCCATGTGGATCATATGGGTACGCTGTTTGCAGTGGTGGTAAATGCTGTCTGGGTCTTGTCCGGCTTCTATGCTTTTGAGTATATGAAGCACGAGCAGGAGGAAACCCGTTTCTTCGGTTTCTATCTTATGGTGCACGGCATCCTCCATGGGCTGGTATTCTCCGGCGGTATGGTTACCTTCTACCTGTTCTACGAGCTGATGACCCTGCTGTCTGTTCCGCTGATCCTGCATAACCGCTCTAAGGATGCGATTAAGGGTGGTTTCAAATACCTGTTCTACTCGTTGTTCGGTGCCTACATGGTGCTCTTTGGTCTGTTCTTCCTGAATCGGTTTGCAGATAGCTTCACCTTCCTGCCCGGTGGTACACTGAATTTAGACGCCATTGTTGGCAATGAAACGCTGATGCTGGTGGTCGCCTTCTCCATGATTATTGGCTTCAGTGTAAAAGCCGGTATGTTCCCCCTCCACGCATGGCTGCCAACTGCCCACCCTGTAGCGCCGGCTCCTGCCAGTGCGGTCATGTCCGGCATCATCGTCAAGATGGGTATTTTGGGCATGATCCGTGTGGTCTACTATCTGGTAGGTGCGGACTTCATCCGGGGCACCTGGGTCCAGACCCTTTGGATGAGCCTGGCTCTGCTGACAGTATTCATGGGTTCTATGCTGGCCTATCGGGAGAAGATCATGAAGAAGCGCCTGGCCTACTCCACGGTCAGCCAGGCTTCCTATATTCTCTTCGGTCTGTCCCTGCTGCAACCGCAGGCCATGACAGGCGCACTGCTGCATGTGGTGTTCCACGCTGTCATCAAATCCTGCCTGTTCCTTAGCGCCGGCGCAATCATCTATAAGACCCATAAGACCAATGTGGATGAGCTGCGTGGTATTGGAAAGGAAATGCCTGTCACCATTTGGTGCTACACCTTTGCCTCTGCAGCGCTCATCGGCATTCCTCCCGCCAGCGGCTTTATCAGCAAGTGGTATCTGGCTACCGGTGCACTGTCCTCCGGAATCGGGACTTTCTCCTGGTTTGGTCCTGTAGTGCTCCTGACCAGTGCTTTGCTGACAGCAGGCTACTTACTGCCCATTACGGTGAAGGGTTTCCTTCCCGGTGCGGATTTCAATTATGGGGAGCTTAAAAAGAAAGAACCGAATCTAACCATGCTGATCCCGTTGCTGATCCTGGCTGTTTTGGCAGTCCTGCTGGGCATCTTCCCCAATCCTCTGACGGACTACATTTCCGGGATCATCGCCGCAGTATTGTAAACGGAGGCTGCGTATGAGTCAATATTGGATCTTAGCGGCCATTATTCTGCCTATCCTGGGCGGTATTGGAATTCCACTGCTTCCTTTCCGGAAACGAAGACAAATGTTCCTGTACATCGAGGCGGTGACACTGCTTACCTCTGCCGTTGTGGGGGCACTGATTCTCAGTGGCACAACTCAGACCTTCTATGTGGTGCGTTTTGTCAATGAACTGTCCATTTCCTTCCGGATTGACGGAATGACCATGGTTTTTTCCGGTTTGGTTGCAGTGCTTTGGC
>JAZUQE010000157.1:0-30559 GCA_045605575.1 Faecousia sp.
CCCTTTGGAATCCCCGCTGCCCCCTTGCGATGCCGTAGGGACGGCCATTGGCCGTCCGCCCAATCATTCCATCGAAATGATTGGGATTTCCGGAGGAAATAACAGTTATCGCCTCTCAGCGATGCAATTTTGTTCACAAAATTGCACTGGCGGCAGATTGCCGCCCCTACGGTGCTATACGAAAACTGCCCGATAAATACCAATTTGTTGGGCGGGCGGCGAATCGCCGCCCACACGGCTGCTTCAGAGAATGATTTTTTTCAACAGTCACAAAAGCCCCCGGGGCATGATCCCCGGGGGCTTGCTGTGTGATTCTTTGGTTTCGGTTCTCAGAACCTTTTACAGGTACAGTCTGCCGTCAGTGCCCCAGTTGTAGCCACGGTTGCCGGACAGCAGGCCATTGGTAGTAGTGGGCCAGTAAGTGCCGGTGGCCAGCTGGCCGTTGGAGCGGACATAGATATAGAAGGTCTCGCCTGCCTCGTCAGTCAGCTTCACAACACCCTTACCGTAGGCCCGGGTCCCGTTCTCATAGTAGTACAGGCTGCCGCCTTCCTCGATGATGCCTTCCTTCACAGGGGGCTTCTCGGGTACTACGGGCTGCTCACCCTGGCCAGGCTCCTCGTCCTCACCGGAGGAAGGAGGATTCAGCATCTTGCCGGTCTCGTCGAAGTTGTACATGCCCTGAGGCAGCAGGTCATTGGTCTTGGTGGGCCAGTAAGCGCCGGTGGCCAGCTGGCCGTTGGAGCGGACATAGTAGTAATAACCGTCCACATAGATGATACCTGCACAGTACTGGATAGCACCGTCCTTATAGTAGTAGATGGCACCATACTCGGAGACGAAGCCATCCTTCTTGGGCGGCTGCTCGGGAGTCTCACCGGGGTTGGGATTCTCAGGCTCTTCCTCCTCGGTGATCATCTTGCCGTCAGCGCCAAAGGTATACATAGCGGAGGGCAGCAGACCATTGGTGGTAGTGACCCAGTAATTGCCCACGGCGACCTGGCCGTTGGAGCGGACATAGTAGTAATCGCCGTCTTCACAAATCAGTCCCGCCGCGTACTGGATCGCACCGTCCTTATAGTAGTAGATCGCGCCCCGTTCGGAGACGAAGCCATTCTTCTTGGGCGGCTGCTCAGGAGTCTCACCGGGGTTTGGATTCTCCGGAATATCCGGCACATCGGGCTCTTCTACCGGAGGATTGGTAATGCGGCCCAGTTCGTCAAACTTATAGGGGCCAATGGGCAGTAGACCGTTGGTCTTAGTGGGCCAATAAGTGCAGTTCTTCACTGCCTTATTGGTGGAGCAGAAATAATAATAGTAGCCGTCGTCCAGCTTTACGATACCGGGCTCGATGACCAGCACACCATTGGCCAGCAGGTAGGTATCATTGCCCACGTCGTACTTACCGGAGTAATCCTTCTGGAACACGCCATTTTCATCGAACAGATGCCAGTTCTTCTCCAGATCCTGGCCGACTACGTTGGCCCAGCCGGTAGCGGCGTAGTAGTTGTATCTGGGGAAATGATAGAGATTGCCATCAACCTCGATCCACTTGCCGTGGACCCAGAGGCCTGCCCATCTGTAGCGGGTGCCGTTGGCATCCTTGACCAACTCACCCTTCTTCAGAATGTGGTTCTCAAATACGTAGTTATAACCTTCCACCTTGCATGCACCGTCTACAGCCTTGCCGGTGTAAGGATCGAAGTAGTAGTCAGCTGCATTGCCGTCTGCATCGTACATAGCACGCCAGCCGACCTGGCGCTTACCCTGGATGGCGTAATACAGGCCGCCGTCCAACTCGAACAGCCCGGTGACCGTACCGTTGAGCACGCCGTCCTCTTCAAACTCGTAGTAGAGGCTGACGGAGGGGTCCTCACGGGAGGGCAGGTAGTGGATACCGGTAAGCGCCTTGTTGTCCACGAAGTACTGATAGTAGTCGCCCACCATCATCCAGCCCTGGCGGCTGGCACGATCCAGCGTGAAGGAATCCTCAAACTCAGCATAGGTGGTGCCAAAGTAGGCGCCGCGCTCGGGGCCTGCACCATACATCAGAGGCTGACCGTTGAAGTAGAACTCCTCTTGATCGCCACTGTAGGGCACCAGGCCGTAGGTAGCCTGATTGGCGGGTTCATTGGCAAAACTGTACAGAGAGGACGCCCGGAGGAAGATGCGGTAGCTGACTTCACCCACATTGGTGATGACTGCCTTATTCGCATTCCAGGCACCGGACTTAGGAACTGCCTTGATGCCGGAAAGGATGCAATTGGGGTTGGCAAGTGCAGGATCGATCGCCTGGGTCTGGTCATTCCAGCCGCAGATCAGCGTCAGAACATTGTTCTCATCCAGGGTCGCGGACTTCTTATAGAAGAAGTCATTGGCTACCTTCAGATTAGAAATGTCCACTTCCAGATCGGGATCGAACTGGGTCGTGATCTTCACTTCCGTCAGCTCGCCCACGCGCTCAGCCAGCTGCAGCAGGAAGTCCCAGGCAGTGGAGCCCTGGTCAGCACCGGGGAGCATATGGGTCAGATCAGCCAGCTGCGCGGGAATGTCGATAGAAGTCATATCCAGCGCGAAAGTGTAGGTAATATCCATACCCTCGCCCACGTTGACGATCTGGTAATGCTTGCCGTCCGAAGTCATGGCATTGGATACCTCACGCAGCCATGCCAGCTTGCGGTTACCGGCAGTCACGTTATCAAAGTCGAAGTAAGCCTCGTCCTTGCTGAACAGGTTTACTGTGATCTTGGTGGTAATGGTGCTGTCGGCTCTCAGCTTGGCCGTAACATCCACATTACGCAGACCGGTGCCCTCTCTGGGGGTGAAGGTCAGGAACCTGATGGTACCGGCCTTTCTGTTTGCCACGCTGGTCAGCACGTCATAGCTGTTGATGCACACAGTGTTGCCCTTATAGGTGGCCACCAGGGGCAGCTCGATGGGTTCACCGTAAATGGCAGTGACGCTGTTCTTCTCGAAGAACAGGGTATCGGGCACGACCACATGCACAGTCTTCTCGCCCACCACGGTGCCGTCCACGACCAGCTGGATGGCAACATCACCGTTGGCCTTGGCCTGGAACAGGCCGTCCTGGGAGACGGAGCCGATGGTCTCATCGGAAACCTGCCAGACAGCATTCTCGGGCAGCGGTGCAGCGTTACCGGTGTTGCTGACACCGGCGGCAGTCATCTGCGTAGAAGTATTAATGGTCAGATAATCATACTCAGAGGTAATGTTGGCATGGTCGAATTCCTTGGAGGACTTTGCGGTAGAAACAACCACCAGAGAAGTTGCCACGCTGCGGGCGTAGCCATCGGAGGGACGGTTCACAACCTGCAGGGTATCCTTGCCCTCGGGCTTGGACATGTAAGTGGTAGAGCCGCCGCCGTCCAGGTTGATTGCCTCCACACACCCGGCATCCAGCATGATCTGGGCAATCTCTTCCATAGAACCACCGGCGGAGAAGGGGGCCTGACGACCATCCAGGACCATCATGACGACCTTGCCCTCGGCGGTAATGCCGATGGCAGTACGGCTGGCACGGTTACCGGTGTGATTGGCAGTCTTGCTGACGACCACCTCACCGTCCCGGATCAGCACAGCACCAAAGCCGCCGATGCCCTCCTGGATCTGATCCTTATAGGTTGCGTAATCCGCCTGGGTGCCGATCATGGCACTGCCATCCTTTAGGATCGCGAAGAAGCCGTCCTTGTCAATGCCGTACCACTCCACACCGTCCATCACCAACAAACCGCCGGGCTCGCCGGTGGCAATGTTAAAGCCGTCCGCATTGGTGGCAACCACAATATTGAAATTCTCGATGTACTTGGGGTTGGAAGGATCCGCGTAACGGTCCATCATGGCAGCAGCCTGATCCTGCACACGCTGGGTCGCCCAACCCTGGGAAGGATCGTTGTTGTGATAGTTGGCCATGATGGTTACATCATCACGGTCCACATCCACAGTGGCCAGGTAGTAAACGATCTGCTGATTATCGGCAGTCATCGCATACTTGATCGTCTGCTCCACACCGGGGGCCAGGATAGAGGAAGCGCTGGAGAACACAGAGTAGTACTCGTTGTCCATAGGCTTCTCGTCTTCGCCGCCTTCGCCACCTTCACCCTCGCCGCCTTCACCGGAATCGCCTTCCAGGCGGTCACCGGCCAGGTTGAACAGATAGTCAGCAAAGGCATAGCAGGAAGCCTTCCGCAGATCATGGTCACCGCTCAGCCCGCGGTCAGATTCCAGAACCTGCAAGCCAACGTTGGAGGCGTAGGTATCGTAGATCGCGTTGCGCACATCCTCCCGGGTCTCCACGCCGCTGAAACGGTTATTCAGGAAGTAGGCGGCACGGTCAGCGTCGGTCAGCTGGGCTGTGAAGTAGCTTTCCATTACGGTGCTGAGCTGTTTGCCCGCCTTCAGCTGATTGTTCAGATAGTAGGCGTCCATGTCGCCGTAGAAGTCGTCCATGCCGAAGGCCTGGTCCGCATCGATGCCAAAGCAGTTATCCTTGATGTATGCTGCCATCTCATCAATGGTACCGGCGGGCACACTGGCATTTTCCTTGCTGTAGCGCAGCAGGTCGCAGATATCACCGGCCCAGCCGCCCAGGTCCGCAGTCTGCACCGAGGCAATATACGCTATGTTCATCGTGCCAAACATGTGGCCAAAGTCGGTTAGGTTGCCGTTGGGGAGCTTGAAATCATCGATGATAATATTCCGCAGCAGCATCACAGTGGTACCGTTGGCAGCATCCTGAGCCTCTACATAGGCGGTAAATCCGGTGATCTCCTCACCGGCCAGGGTCTTCCAGTTGCCGTCATTATAGCGATCCACACCGGTACGGATAAAGTTGATCACCAGCAAGGTGGCCGTATACTCGGAGTTTTTCGCAGCATACGCATCCGCGTAGCCTTCCAGAACCTTCAGAAGAGTCATGAAGGTCGCATAATCCGAAACACCCTGCTCCTCACTCATGACCACCGGTACTTCCGAAGCACCGCCGGTCTCTTCATCTGTCGTCTCTGTTTGCGCTGATCCGGTACCTTCTGCGCTGTCGGTAGCGTAAGCCACTGCGGGCTGCAGCAGACCCACACACATTACCAGAGCCAGCAGAAGCGACAGCCATCTAACCGTAAACTCTCTGCTCATCATTACGCCTCTTTTCATAGGATTTCTTCCGGGAAACGTCCCCTCCGGCCCATTTCCGGCCAAAAGTACAGTCTCCCATTGTCATACAGAATTATTGTACCATAGCCTCACACGATTTGCAATATGTTTTTCTAATTTTGGTAACATCTTGTAACCTTCTAACGGGGTATTATTACCTTATTTCCCCTACATCCCTAATTTTTTCGGACGCCTGCCGATCTGCTCTCACAGCAAAAGGACCGGGAGCATTTACCGCCCACGGTCCTTTATCATACATCCGCGCAGCATAATGCCGCGTACCGGATGATCCCTCGCCTATTCTTTTCCGGACGCTCGGTTCAGCAGCTTCAGATCGCGCATCAGCCGCCTTCCGTTCAAAAGCAGGAAGGCTATACAGTAGCTCCCGCAGACGATCAGCACCACAAAAACATACCATACGCCCTTTGCTGCCAGCCACCGTCCCAGCGCAGAAAACACCAGCACACCCAGTACGCTTTCTGCCGCAACGGAAAGCAAATACTTTCCATGGAAGAAATCCCGGAGTTTTCCCTCCAGTTCTCTTGCGCTCATGCACAACAGCACGATCCCCGTGACCAAGCTGGTCGAAAAGGTAGCCAAAGCCGGCCCGTTGATCCCCATAAGATGATAGAATGCCACATTCAGCAGCCCGTTCATTCCCAGAGCCGCAAGGCCCAGCAGCATCAGCTGTTTTGTCTTTCCCGCCGCGCTGAGGATCAGGGTAATGCTGGCAAAGCGGATCATATCCACCAGAATGTAGATGCAGAACACACTCAGGCCGCCCACATACTTGTGCGAATACAGCAGCTGGATCAGCTGCGGTGCTACTGCCAGCGCCGCGCCGCACAGCATGGTGGTTGAGATGTAAGTGATTTCCAAAAACACCCTGTACAGCGCTCTTGCTTCCCGGAAGTCCTTCTGTGAAACCAGCCGTGTGATTTCCGGAAGCAAAACAGTACAGAAGGATGCCGCCAAAATATCAAAGGGAAGCTGCTTGGATGCATTGGTATATAGGGCCACAGTTTCTGTGTCTGTCATCACAGCGATCAAATACTTGTCTAAATCCCGGTTCAGCGCGTTTACCGCAGTAAAAACCGCCATAGGCGCGCAATAGGAGAAGATGGTCTTCACCAAGTGGAAATTTACCCGCCGGAACCGGATCCTGCATCCGCTTCTGCGTAAGGTAACCGCAAAGAACAGGATCTGGAAGATATCCAGAAGCACCGTCGTAAGCAAAACTACCCCGGCACTGCGCACCGCAGATACCACCAGCACAACCGCAGCCAGCCGTGCCAACGAAACGATCAGATTTCGCACAGCCAGCATTCTGGCCTTGCCAACGGATACCAGCAGGATCTGCAGCATACCCAGCAGATTCTGAAGCAGCGGAAGCACAGCGCAGAAGATCAGCAGGCTTTTTAGTGCCGGATTCTCAAAATAAGCAGTCAGGATCCCGCTCAAGGCCAGCATCAAGAAACCGGCAACGGTGCTGACAATGCACTGGCAGGCAAAGATCGTCGCCATATACGCTTCCCGCTCTTTCGGATCCTGCTGGCTGCAGTAATAATAATTCACGCCGTCCAACATACCCAGAACTGTCAGTGACGACACCGTAGATACCAGCAGCAGCGCTTGGGAATAGGTTCCGTAGTCATAAACGGACAAATACTGGGACAGTAGTCTGGTAACAGTGAATCCCAACGCCATGGTCACGAATTTGACCAGCATCAGCAAAATAGCGTCGCCGGACGGTCCCTGGCGCAGTCTGTTATGTTCCATTGTCGATTTCCTTTACCACTTTTGCCGGGTTGCCCGCCACAATGGTATAGGGCGGAACATCCTTTGTCACCACCGCATGGCTCGCCACCACGGCACCTTCTCCAATCGTTACGCCCTTCATCACGGCAGCGTATTCCCCGATCCAGACATTATCCTCGATCACGATAGGTGCAGATTGGGATCTTGTCCATTTCCAGTCCTCCCCATCAAAACCTGCCATGCACATTTGCCTGCGCACCTGGGGATCGGTGGGATGGTTGTTATTGTCATAGATATGGACATGATTGGAAATAATCACACAGTCTCCTATCCGGATACTCTCTACACTGCCAATGACCGTGTCCAGATAGATGCAGCAATGGTTTCCGATCCGGATCTCGCCGTTTCCCTGCGTCTGAAGCCTGCCATAAATCCGGCAGTGATCCCCGATAGTAATTGTCCCTGGCTGCTCTGCGGAGCAGTTGGATCCGGCACACAGGTCCAGATTTTCTCCAAACTCTGCATGTCTGCGGAAAACCAAATATTTATACCGCCGCTTTACCTGGTAGGGAATATTGCGAAGAGACCGGAGAGTTTTTCCGATAATGGTTGATAAAAACATTTTCAATTCTCCGTTCTTTCCATTTTATTCCCCGTCACCATCAGGCCCAGTGCTGCCATAAGCAGCTCCGCATGGAACATCTGTGAAAATATACCATGCAAAGAAAGGTAAGCGATCAGTACCAGTACCAGCACGATATACTTGGATATTAGATTCTGCTTTGCCTCACTGGCACATTTTTGATGTGCCATGCGAAACACACCGACATACAGCATCATCAGCAGCACAGTTCCCACAAATCCAAGATAATAGACCGATTCCAAATAAACCATATGGGGGTCACGGTACAACGCCTCCGCTGCCATGCCCTTTCCAAAGAAAATTGACGGCAAACTGCTGGTGATTGCTTCCCAATATGCCACAAATATCCTGGTTCTGCCTGTCGTCAAATCACCTAGATTCTGCGCACTGGTCAGGCGGTTGATAATAACCGCAAAAGGGGAATTCTCCGCTGTCATGATTACAAGGAGCACCACTACTGCAAAAATAGAGAAAATCACGCCCTTAATAAGGTCTCTATTCCAAAACTGCCAGATGACATATATACCGATCGTCAATACATACATCAGCAGAAAAGTCTTGCTGTATGTTATCACTCCCAAAAACGACAATCCCACGATCTGTACCCAAAAAGAGGCACTACCAATGGCACTGCAATCCCGCAGCTTCAACACCAATGCAATACCCACAATGATCAGTGTCATAAAGTAATTCGGATCTCCGGCCAATCCGCAGAAGCGCTTCAGATTGGTACCAAACATAGCGATACCACTCATGCCAGTCATGTCAGCCAGGGCAGATGTATTGCGGAACAAATATGCATAGATCGACGAGATCAGCAAGCTGATACAAAACGCCTTTGCCGCCTTTGCCGCCGATTCACTGTTCTGTTTACTGATCAGCACAACGATCACAAACACCTGACCAAACAGCAGCACAAAATCATTGATATTCATCTGCATTCTCGTCAGCAGATAATTCAGTAGCAGCAGGAGCACGACCACGATAGACGCACTCACCTTCACTCCGCCTCGTATAAAATACCATATACCGGCGATCAAGCTTAGATAAATGGAAAGCGGAACACCAGACTCCAGCTTCATCAGCGTAGCAATAGGGATCAGAATACTGTAATCCACTACAAAGACTGTGGCATCATAGCGAATGACACGGTACAAACAGATCACAAAGCTGACCGCTGCCAGCCAAGACGTAGTAAAAGGCGCCAGCATCATAAGCACCACTGCCATAGCCATGGACAAAACAGGATATTTACTTGTCTGTCCTCCAACCAGGGTGTGGCTCACATGTTGCTGTTCCATTTTTTCACTCCTCAATGAGCTGCTCAAACTGCAGCTTCATCTGCTCATTATCCATTGTTTGCGATTGTAAGCTTATTTTCCGTGTCAGCAAACCCTTCCGGTCCCTCAGCACCCGATACAGCGCCTCGTTAATGGCGCTCTGTTCATTTTCACAGACCCAGCCGCAGCAGCGCTGCGTTACCATTTCCCGGGAAGATGTGGTTTCCGCTGTCAGTACCGGCAGGCCCAGACACCGGGCCTCCTCCAAAACCATGGGCGCGGCCTCATGGTAGGAGGTCATTAGAAACAGATCCGCATTTTTCATGTATCGATAGGGATTAGTTTGCTCTCCATGGAAGTGTACTTTCTCCGAAATCCCCATTTCTTCCGCCTTTTTCCGCAGAAGAGGCTCCTTAGGTCCTCCGCCAACCAGATGCAGCATCGCCGGCACTCCCTGTTTTGCACAACAGGCAACCGCCTCGATGGCTCGTTCGATTCCTTTTTCATGGGAAAGGCGGGAAACCATCAAAATATTGCACGTATCCCGTGGATAGGAAACGGATTCCTCTTCCGCCAGTTCCCGAATCTTCGCATACCGGTGGGCATTACGCACGGTATGGCACTTTTCCTCAAGCTCCGGCAGCACGCTCAGGAGCGCTCCGCGGCAGCCATCCGAACAGGCAGCGATCTTGTCAAACCGGGCCAGAAGGCAGTTGTTCACCGGGTGATTCGCGCCGCAATTGGCATAGTCGCAGTGTACAAAGGCCACTTTCTTTTTCGCGCGCACCTTACGCAGTACAAATTCCTGGGTTCCACCGTAAAAATTATGAATGCTGCCATTGTGCAGGAACGCTACCGCGCAGTCATATTCATCCGGCAGCGTTCTTTCTCCCAACCCCATCAGGGCTATGGCTGCCCGACGGCCACACACCTTGGTCAGCAGCGCGCAGCCGCCCCGAAGCAGCTTATCGAAACCGCTCCAGTCTCTCTGGGCTTTCCCCAGGTAGCGAAAAGTGCCTTCAGGCTGGATGATCCGCACATCCGGAGGCAGCGAATCCATATACACGCCGGTGGGTGAAAACAGGCATAAAGTCACGTCGTACCGGCGGTGAATGATCCATAAAAGATTGGAAAGACTCTTCTGGACGCCGCCCACCTGCATATTGTTATTGACGATCAGTATTTTTTTCATAATTATCTCAGCGCCTTGTATTTCCGGATGCCGTCCAGCGCGTGCTTCCACGCCTTCCAGAAGGAATAATCTCCCAGCATCTTCTTTCTGCGGCGGATAAGCTGCACAAACGTGGCCAGCCACGCCAGATTTCCGAAATGGCAATAGTAGCCGGAACCGAAGTCCTCATAAAACTTTTGATTGTGGCCCTGGTACCAGGTGGAAGGGCGCTGATCCGTCAGCCGCAGGATGCAATCCGGCACCGCAATGACCCGCAGTCCCTTTTGGATGCAGGTCCGCAGGAAAATAATGTCTTCTCCCGCTGTGAACATACAGCCGCCGCCAAACAGCTGGTTGAAAGAGATGGCGTTTTTCACCACGCTCATACGGCGGAAAGCGATCCGCACAGCGCCGTATTTCCCGCAGCTGTAGCTGCGAACCCGCTTTGCCCGGGTACTGCTGGTTCTCCGGATCCCATCGGCGCTTTCAATGTTGAAAACGATCACATCCGCTTTGGGATAGCGGGCAAAAGCCTGCAGAATCCTTTCCTCATATCCGGGAAGAAACTGCACATCGTCATCTGCCAGAAGGCAGATCTCCGCCGTGGCCCGGTGCAGCGCGTTGTTGCGGTTCAGGCCCACACCCTGTTCCTGAAAATCATACCAGCGGATACTTTTCCCATCTTTTTGGTAGGCGCAATAGGCGGTCCGGTCAGGATTCTGGTTGCAGACAATGGCATCGGAACGCATTCCCATGGTATCCAGGAACATATCATCCTGCTGATCCATGGTTGCCACCAGCACTTCAAACTTCATCACAGTCAAATCCTTTCAACGCATCCCATACTTCCTGCCACTGATCGCAGATGGTATCCTCGCCAAACTTGCTGTCCGCGATCTGCTTTGCGTGAAGCGCATAGTCAAACAGCTTCCCGCGGTCTTCATAGAGTTCCCGGATTGCCTGCTCTATGTCTCCGGAATATTTTTCGGAAGGCAGCCGCATGAGCCGGTGTTTATTCTTTTGTCCCCAGGCCGCAGGGTTCGGCATATGATCCGGGAAAAAGGTCCAGTACTTGGGATCGATCAGAACACCGTTTTCCCCATGGGAAACCATCTCGGGAATTGCGTAGAGCTTACTGCCCAGCACCGCACAGCCGCCTTTTATGGCCTCCAGCACAGTCAGGGGACAGGAATCGGCAGAGGAGGGCTGCAGAAGCAGGGCTGTTTTCGCGTAAACCTGCTCCATCTCCTGGTAAGAGAATGTAAAATCATGGAGTGTCATATTCTCTCTGCTCCGGAGCAATTCCAACGTATCCGGCTCCAAAGCCTCAAGATTGGTGATCACCGTCAGATGAATCCGCAAACCGGAATCCTGCAGTCGGGCCACCGCGTTTAAGATATCTCTGCCGCCTTTGGTGTAGAAGCTCTTGCCCTGTACACAGTACAGACATTCCAGAACCGGTGCGAAGCATTTTCCCCGAACGCTTTCTTCATCAGCATAGTGGTTCTGGGGCACAAAGGGATGAATGGTCCGCAGCTTCACATGCTCCGGCAGGGGCATATTGATTTTCTCAAAGGTGGACCGGCAGGCATCCGACATACATACGATATATCGCAAATTGGGGTCGTTCAGGCACTTTTGGAACCGCTTTTTTCCAGCCGGAAAGCGGAGTCTGCCCAAAGTATAATGGTAAAGTGCCGTAGGGTTCTCCAGATAAATAAAATACGGCTTGTCCGCTTGCAGAAACCGGTTAAAAGAGCCATAATAGTCACAGTCTTTCCCCGATACCTTCAGAATCTGAAACAATCCGATGGGGTCCAGCAAAGGGGAGCGGATCAGTTTGCTGGCAACCTTCGACCGCAGGCCGGCAACTTCATAATACTGCCCCTTATCCAAAAAGGATATATCCTGCATATGCTGCGACATATGCCGCAGAAATCCCCGCAGCTTCGTCGCCCAGTAGATCACCATATAGCTCTTACCTCCGTACTCCTCACTTTTCCGGTAACGCGGCAGCCGCCAGCGTTCTATTTCACTGCCACAAAGCCATCCACGGCATATAGCGAGCTGATAACGTCATTGATCGTCTCCTGTGCCGCATAGAAGGAAGTCAGCATAGTAGGATCGATAGACGTATCTGCTTCAAAGATCTGGGCGGTTACAGAAACCGTGGTCCCGTCGTCCAGCTTCAATGTGCCCACATCGATTCCTCCAGCACCGTCAAATATGATGCTGAACAAAGGGTATTCAGCCTTGTTCAAATATGCGCAGAACAGCAGTTCCGCCCGATCTTCCTGCTCCGCAGCCATCACGCGGATCATATCTGAAAAAGCAAACGGATACTTCAGCACACAGTAGGAGGTAGTAATCACCATCATCTGATCCTCCTGCTCCACCGATTCCACGATCAGCTTTCGGCTGGGCAAATACGTCTGACCCTGTGGTGTCGACGCATCACCGTTGGCACCGGGCTGTGTCTGCGTAGTCTGTTCCTGCCCCTTCTGCGGCACCGTCTCCAACTGGTCCGTCATCTTCCCGGACAGAAACACGGCCAACGCCACGATGATCACTGCGGCAGCCAGACATCCGATCAAGAAACCCATACGCTTCCTGCCGGATGGGACAGATTTTTTCTTTTCGTATTTACCCATGATCAGTACTCCCGAAATCACTTGCTGCCCTTAACAGCTGAATTCATGACAGACAAATCCATTATCACGATACCATTATTTCCGCCGGAAGTCAACTATAAAATCCCCCCTGTCCGCAAGAAAGGGACAGGTATCTGGTACCTGTCCCTACGCTGCGGAATATATCACTTTTTGGGCGCATAGAAAAGCCGCAGAATCAGTGCATCCAGCTTTTCTTCATCCACATAGAATTCCATGTACTTTTCGCCTCTGGTGTTCTGCCCTTCAGTGGACACGATCTCAACCAACTCATAGTCCGCATACCGATCCAGCATGCCAGTAAGCGCATTCATGGAGCAATCTGTCACAAGATATGGCGAAACCGTCTCGTACAGCGACATAGCGAAGCCTGCATTGTCTGTCAGTTTTCCCTTCAATGCCTCCAGGAAACCACCAAAATAGCTTTTATGCCGTTCCATACGGGAGAGATTGAGCTGGTCACCCAGTCCCTTACGGGAGCGAATAAAATTCACTGCCTGCTGCCCATGCAGCGTAACTTCCCCCATGCCGATTGAAGGATCAATAGCGGAAAAATCGTCTTTTACCTGCACGGTAACGCCGCCAACAGCATCATTCATTACCGCAATTGCGCCCATATTCATGGCCACATAATAATCGATATTGATGCCGTATAGCAGATTGGAAACTGTATTGCGAACATTCTCACAGCTATCCTCCCTGCCCGTACCATAGGCATGGCTAAGCGCTAACTGACTGTAATATCTGCCGTCCTCTTTGCCGTACGCATTCAAGCCGCTCATCATGACCATCGTATCCCGGTTCAGCAGAAGCAGCTGGCTTTTCTTTTCTTTTTCATCGAAGATCAGCAGCCCTATCATATCTGCTGTGTGCCCCCGGTCCGTGTCATCACCGGTAACGATACCATCACGGTCAATACCCATCAGCAGCACAACAACAACATCCTGCCTTGGATAATAAGAGATCCCGTCACGAACGATCCACTTCGTCTGCCCGACCTCGTTCTCCTGCTGCTTATAAAAAACAGTGGACTCCAATATTTGGAACCCACTGTAAAGGATCACGAGAACAAGAACCAGGGCAACGCCAATGAACGCCACTTTGATCATGTCTTTTCTGTTCATAAGCTACCCTATATGTTCACCGCTCACGCCGGCTATTACTGATTTACAAACTTCTTACGGTAGGTCACGCCGACCACGACCAGGCTGGCCACAGCAACGACCATAACGATCAGCCACAGGTAAATATGACCGTTGTCACCCGTCTGAGGGTTATTCTCATCCGCACCGCAAACTTCGCAGACACCGTCTACGTACTTGTGCTCAGTTTTGGGAATGACCTTTCCGGGCTCGATCACTTCGTGACAGGCGGAGCAAACATAGTCGCCGGTATAGCCTTCTTCCGTACAGGTAGCATCCTTCTGACCCACCAGGATCGGATCGCCATCGTGCGTGCAGTCGGGCTCAGTGCCGGGACTGGACACGAATCCGCCATCTGCTTCACTGGCAAATACGGGACAAGCCAGGCACACACAGAAAGTCAGTGCCAGGATCATACAAATCAGCTTCTTCATAATCCTCATCTCCATCATATTTATTATGCGTCATACAACGCTGTCTTACAAAAAACTTACATACCAAACAGGACCTGCTCCTGGTAACGGCCGATCCGTTCGATTACTTGCGGTGACAAATGCCCTTCGATCACGCTCAGCGCCTTGTCAAGATTGGGCGGACGCGTAGTGAGATTATGGCAATCCGAACCCAGAAGCTGGATCTGATCCCGCTCCAGCATCCGAAGCGCCCGCGCTTTTGAGCTTCCGCGAAGAAAAAAACCGGCATTGGCCTGAACCAGAACAGGAAGCTTTTCCAGCTGTTTGGGAATCGCATATGTACTAAACAAGCTGAAATATCGGTCCACATGGGCAATGATCGGGATCATGCCCCGTTTGTCACGGATCTGCTCCAGCTCGGCATACATACTTCCCGTCCACGGAGTAGGTGGCATTTCTATAAGTATATACCCTTTTTTCCCAATTGTCAACTCCGGCAATGCGTCACACTCGCTGATCCCGTGAAAAAAGTATACTTCCGCACCCAAAATAATCTCAGGCATTTCCGGCAGTCCCGCAATTCCTTCCCGGAGTTGATCCTCCGCTTCTTGCCTGCGAACCAAAAAACGTTCAAGGGTATCATGATGCGCGTAAAAGTGAGGCGTTGCCACCACGCGCTGAATTCCCTGCGCCGCTTCCATCCGCAGCATGGCAATCGATTCCTCTACCGAGGCACTGCCATCGTCGATGCCGGGCAAAATATGGCTGTGAAAATCTACAATACCGCTCATTCTGCTTTACCGGGATTGCGCTTGACAGGTGCTTTCTTTGCGCCATAAGCAGCCGCATAGCTACCGCCGGCACCCCTTGCGCCATAGTATTTTTTATAATACTTCTTTCCGTAGGCTCCGCCGTTGTCCGTTGTGCAGTTATAGATCACGCCGAGAATACGGGACTCGATAAACTCGAACTGACGAACCGCAGCGCTGTATACCACCCGGTTACAGTAGTTCTGACGTACCACAAGCAGGACGCCATCCGTCTCCTTGGCTACAGCCAGCGCATCCGTGACCTCACCCACAGGCGGCAGGTCCAGCAGAATATAATCGTAAGATTCCCGGAGGTTTTTCAGCAATTTGCTCATCTTGGACGAGCTAAGCAGCTCCACAGGGTTGGGGGGATTTCTGCCTGCCGCAATCACCGAGAAAGCCTGCTCTTCTCCCGGGATCCCGCAATACTGGAACAGCAGATCCAGGCCGATCTGACCGGACAGGTAATTGGACAATCCAGGCACCTTGGAAACAGGCAGCTTTGCGGATATGGAAGGCCGACGCATATCGCAGTCGATCAGCAGCACCCGCTTATTCAGCTGAGACAGGGAGTATGCCAGATTGATCGCGGTAAGACTTTTGCCCTCACCGGACAGCGCACTGGAAACCCCGATCACATGGCAGGTACTTTCATCCGCAAAGGAGAACTGAAGCTTTGTACGCAGAAGCTTATACGCCTCTAAGGCAGCAAAGCTGACCTCGGAGCCCACCATTGTCGGATTCTTACCGTGGGCTGCACCCTTCTTGTTATCTTGCTTTCTGTTGTTACCATAGTAGTAGCCGCCCTTGGAAGGTGCAGCCATATCCGGAACAGCAGCCAAAATGGGATGCTTGTCCGCATAGGCGATGTCTTCCTCTGCGCGGATGGTAATGTCGAAGATCTCGTATAGTACGATTGCACTGACAGAAACAGCAAGGCCCAAAATAAAGCCGATAACAGCATTCATAGGATAGCTGGGAGAACTGGGCTTCACAGGGGTAACAGCCGGATCCACGATCTTGGCGGAGGTTCCCTCGATGATATTCGAGATTCTCTTAGGCAGAATATAGGCTATAGCATCCGCCACCTTCTCCGCTTCATTGGGATCTGTGCTGGTTACAATGACCTGGAATATCTCCGTAGAGTTCACAGCCTCCGCTGTGATCATCTTAGTCAGCTCGTTGAAGGTCAAGTCAACACCGGCATAATCGATTACCGCGTCCAGTGTCTCCCGGGTCTGCAAAATGACAATATAGGAATCCACCAGGCTCTTGGAGGCGGTGATGTCCGAGGAGGTGATGCTGAACGAGGCATCACCCACAGAGAGGGAATTGTTGTTCACGTAGAACATCGCCGAGGATTCATATTTGGGAGTTATCAAAAAAAACGTGCCTAAAAACGCGATTACAGTGGCCAAAACCGTGCTGAGAATGATCAGCCAGATCTTGCGTCCGACAGCGTTGAGCAGTCTTTGTATATCAATCTCCATCACATCGTTTCTTTCCGTTGCTCTGGATTCCATCCATAGTCCTCCTTCTGTCTTTTTGGGGGATCTTCTGCCGTCCGGCAGTTTCCCGTCACCGAATGCTGCGTGTCTGGACCTCAAAGGTCATCCCGTCCCGATAACGGTCATAGATCTCGTAAGAATGATTTAAGTCGATCAAAATTGCATGCTGCTTGTATTGTCTTTCCTCCGGAGCAGGCAGATTCCAATAATCGCCATAAAGCGTCCGAAGAAGTTCATCAGAATATTTCGACACCGGATATGCTTTTCCCTCGAAGGGTACATCTATCCTTTCGTGAAAATATTCTCTGGGATATATATTTTTGTCGAAGCTTCTGGCACCGCCAAAAAAGCTGTGTACCATGCTCCCCTGCTTTTCAGGTCCTTTCACCATGCGCAGAAAGGGCGCATTGGGAAGCAGTCTGCAGCAGCGGATAAAGAACTTCTTTTTCGCACTGTTGGTTGCATACCCCCGCCTGTCCAAAGATTTTGCAATCACGATCTTAGACATAAAGAACTGAAGCTTTTGCCCCAATCTGGTCTCAGCCGCATTGTCACAGGGGAAGATGTCTATATAGATGCCCTGGTGCATCTTCGGATCTCTGGGGTGGAATTTTTCCAGGCAGGTAGTTCCGTTCAGCCGCAGCTTGGAAAAGAACATAGGCCAATGCTCCGAGAATTCCTTCTGCAGGAAGAATTTCTCCCGGTCCAGAACGCCATCTGCTTCCCGGAGAAAACGCTCATAATCCTCTCGAAGCATCATCACATCCAGATCGTCATCCCAGGGAATAAAGCCTTGATGCCTAATCGCACCCAGCATGGTACCTGCAAACAGCACATAGGGAATATTCAAGAGTTTGCATACCCGATCAAATTCTTCCAGGATAACCAGCAGCGTCTGCTGATGATCCCGCAGTGTAGCATTTTCTGTCAAGATAAATCTCCATTCCCACGATCTGTCTCATCCCGCGCCGGACCGTTATGCAGTTTGTCTCAGAAACCGGCTGTAAATAAAGCGCTGCAGTCCTTTCGGACTGATCATAATAATGAATTCCCCAACCACACAGACTGTCACATCTATCAGTGAGGAATAGCCTATCCGATACGCATTCCAACGTGAGCAGGCGCAGCCCTTCAAGGTTGCCCAGGAGGCTCTGCGATCAAAAGCTCCGCTGTCCACCCTGGCCCGGACCAAAATCTGGCTGAGGTTCGCAGCCTCATAACCTGCATTCAGCAATCGTACATACAGATCATAGTCCTCACATCTTCGCAGGCTGCGATAGCCGCCGACCGCCAGCACCGCGCTTTTGCGGTACATGACAGTCATATTATTGAACGGTTGCCTGCGTTTTGCAAACCTGCGGATCTCTCCATTTTCCTGGGGAACTGCCCGGACTGCAAAGGGTTTGGAAGGATCCTCGCTGAATTCTTCGATATATCCGCCGCAAACCGCAAGAGTGGGATTCTCCTGGAAAAGCTTCAGCTGCAGCCCACAGCGCTCCGAAAGCGCGATATCATCCGCATCCATCTTGGCTACAAGATCGTTTTTGCAATGCTGCAGACCAAGATTTGCCGCAGCCCCGATCCCCACATTCTCCGGCAGACGAATGATATTAAAAATCCCCGGGTGC
Organism: Faecousia sp.; assembly: GCA_045605575.1. Classification (GTDB taxonomy): domain Bacteria; phylum Bacillota; class Clostridia; order Oscillospirales; family Oscillospiraceae; genus Faecousia. The sequence goes on from JAZUQE010000157.1 coordinate 18,188, forward strand.
TGGCCCGTATAGCGGTCCAGCACAGCGTCCAGCTGTTTCGTCAGCGGACCGTCGCAAACGATGACAAAATCCTTCGTTTCTACAGTCTGTGTTAGGATACTCTCGATGGCGGTGGCAAAATACTCCGGGTTCTCTCCTGCATATACAGACATCAGCACGGAATAGGCTTCCATCATTCAGCCCCCTCACCAGTAAGTACAGTCGTCACCGTTTTTACCAAACAGATCAGATCCATCTTCAGAGAACATTCACGCACATACTGGATGTCCAGACGTACCTTCTCTTCATCGGTAACGTTATTTCGGCCGCTCACCTGTGCCAGACCGGTGATGCCCGGCCGCACAGCAAAAACGCCCAGCCTTGCTCGGCTGGCATTGACCTCCGTTTCCGTAAGGCACAGGGGGCGGTAACCAACCAGACTCATATCACCGCGCAGAACATTCCACAATTGGGGCAACTCATCAATGCTTGTACGCCGTAAAAAAGCGCCCATACGGGTTACATATTGATCGGCATCATCCAAAGCACCGGTAGCCAAATCCTTCGGTGCTGAAACTTTCATCGTACGGAATTTGTAAATTGTAAAGACCTTGCCGTTCTTACCCATCCGCTCCTGCCGAAAAATTGCAGGGCCTTCGGAGTCCAGCCATACCAGCAAGCCAACGATCAGCAGCGGCAGGAGCAGTACCAAACCCGCTATCAGAGCTACCAGAACGTCAAGAAACCGCTTAATTGCCAAATAACCTTTTTTATTCAAAAGAGCTGCCGCAGATACTGCTTCTACCAACTGATCGGGCTCCGAACTGCGTTCCAGAAGAGCGGTTTGTTTCATTGACATCATCTCTTTTCTTACCACCAATGGCCTTTTATCTATCAGCAAGATACCCTTGTGCAGGCCAACATTGCTGCAGGGCATACTCACTGAGCATATATCCCTATACTTTTATAGAGTATAGCATAACTGTTTCAAAAAAACAAGACACATCTCTCTTTTTAGCATAATCTATATTTCATTCATGTTTCTGTGGTCAGAAAAAAGCGTTTATTTTCCACCTCTCCTGATATCTCTGTTGGATCAGAGCAAACTTGCTTGTTTCTCTTCCTCCGTCAGCAGTTTTGGGAAGCTGCCGGTCTGCCGCTGTAGGAAATAGAACAGGCTGCTTACGGTCAGCCAAAGAGCGGCGTCCGTATGCGCAAACAGAGCACGTCCGAAAAGACGTGCTCTGTTTTTCGTTAGGTCAAGCCGAATACTCCAACTCCCAGTGTTCCCGGCTCAGCTTCTGATAAGCCGGATCCTCCAAAATGGGATAACGCTGAGCTGGCACCGGAGCCTGCCCACGCCGAAAGATCACCACCCGTCCCAGGGGCAAAGCCAGCACCTCATCTACCGGCGCGTTCATCCGCTTTCCTACACTGTGGGCAGTCTTCAGGTCCATGCCTCCCATGAACACATAGGTGTCACAGTTGTTGATAATGGTCGCCGCCTCCGCCGGAGAGTACATACTCTCCAGCTGTGACTCTGACTGGCACAGCACCGTCACCGACAGTCCTTTCTCCCGAATGATGGAAATATACTGGGCGAATTCCGGGATAGGAGCACCGGTTGCGAAATCATCGCAGATCATATGCACCGGAATGGGCAGCCGCCCGTCCGCACGCCGCTCCGCCAGCTCGAACAGCTCCTTCATAGCCGTAGCATAGAACAGGCTGATTAGGTTAGACAGCGCCGGATTCACCGGGGAGCTGACCAAAAACAGCACCTGTTTCTTCAGCAAAAAATCACGGAAATCGATCTGTGGCTTCATGCGCATCATCTGCAGCAGCTCCTCGTTGAACAGATAGCCGATGGTCGACCCCAATGTGCTGATGATACACGAAGCCGTTTTACCCGGCAGATGACTGAAGGTCTCCCAATGGGCCGTGGCCGCATTCCCGGGATGCTTGAATTCCATCACCGAAAATTCGGTATCCAGATTCGTCTGGATATGGGCACCGCTGTAGTTGATCCGCAGCCGCCGGAAATTGTCGATCACGTCCGCAAAGCTGACGGTGCGTTCTCTTCCCTGTAAGCGCACCAGATGGATCAGCGCGCTCAGCAGGCTGATCCCTGCCTCATCCCAATAAGGATCTGCCCGGGAAGCCACCTTGCGCGGATTGGCCAATACCAGGCTTCGAGCCAAGAAATCCACATCTGCATCCGTCTGCACAAAGCGTAAGGGATCATACCCTGCTGTGCAGCGGTACGGATCGGCAAAGTCCAGCACGCCCACCCGGTAGCCCCGGTTTTCCAAAACCTGCGTGTATTTATGGACGATCCGGGTCTTGGTCGCTGTAATGATCAGATTCCGGTGGTAAGTGTGCAGCAGGCAAGGCTCCGTAATGGACATCGTCTTGCCGCTTCCGCTGCCGCCTACGATGATCTGATTGTTGTTCAGACCCGTAGCATCTGTATCGCTGCTGAACGTGCAGCCCTTTGCCAGGATCACCTTATCGTGCATCATTACAGTCACCTCCCATCATCCGGTCATAACCCACGATCCCATCTGCAAGACCGAAGGCCAAACTTTCCTCAGCAGAAAAGTAATGGTCATAGCCGGTCGCTTTCTCGATCTGCTCCACATTTTTGCCCGTATGCTTGGCCAAAATCGCATTGAGCTTGGCACGAACCGCCAGGATCCCCTCGGATATGGACTTAATGGACGATGCGCTGCCCTGCACACCGCCGCTCAGCAGCGGCTCATGAAGCATCAGCTCACTGTTTGGCAGCATATAGCGGCCATGGCAGCCGCTGGCGAACAGCAGGGCCGCCATGCTGTAGGCCGTTCCCCGGCAGTACATCCGCATCGGTGCCGGGCAGGATTGAATGATATCATACATCATCAAGCCCGCCTTCACTTCTCCTCCCGGGCTGTCGATAAACACATGGATCGGTTCCTGTGACCCATCACACAGCAGCATCACCTGGTTGGCAAAATCGCAGGCCGATTCCATTGTGATCTGCCCTTCGATGAAAATTCGGCGTTTGTCCAGATGGACGGTTTGAATGGGAACCAGATGTACCCCCGCCGCACTTCTGACTTGTGTAACCATAAGCATACTCCTTCCCGCCCGCCTCCGCGGGCCATGACGCAAAAGATGGTTCGTACGCTTATACACTACCATACCCGACCGTTCCTGTTTTGAAATAACTGTAGAAAAGGGACTGTTGCAAAGCAGTTTGCAACAGTCCCAATCCATCAAAGCTCTTCCTTAGCAGAAGCATGCCGCTGCCGGATCACTCTCGCAGGTAATCCCACTCACGAAAGCCCCCCTTGGTATTCGCTTCTGCCTGTTCTCTTTTGGCTTTCACATCATACCAATACCATGCCTTTTCAGGATCGACCCGGCTGCCATCCGAATATATATGCATATTGACCCCACCGCTGCATTTCTGGCCCGGTACATATGCGGACCCGTGCTTATACAGATCTGCCAGTGCCCATGCCATGGAGCTGTTTCCGTACTCTGCCGCAAGGGTGAGGTACTTTAACACTTTTTCCAGATCGTAATGGACTCCCGCTACCCAGTAGCTTTTATTCAGATAATAACCGGCCGGATTCCAAACGCGATCGGACTTCCACTCTACCGCACAGTAGTACTGGACCAGTTTGATGGCCCAGCGGACATGTCCGCTTCTGGCTGCCCGGTCTGCCCAGGAAAGCCACCGCTGATCATCATCACGCCAATAAGTGTCAGCCACAAGACCTTCTGCCATCATGCGGTCCTTGCCGGTTGCCCGTTCTGCCACCTGTCTGGCCAAAGCGTATCCTTTTTCCTCGTTCTGCGGAACACCGCAGCCCTCCAGGTAACACCTTGCCAGCCGCCACTTGGCCTCGTCCGACCTGTCTTTCGCCGCTTGCAGCAGGCTGATCCCCTTATCTATGGCCCATTGCGGAATCTCTTCCATCCCAGTCCACACGTTCTTTGCAGTAAAACCCTTTTCTCCAGCCAGGCACCAGCGGGCCAGCTTGACTTGTGCCGGTGCGTAATTTTGTTCCGCCAGTTCCTCCATCCAGCGAAGGCCCTGTTTTACCCAGAACGCACGCTTTACCTGGGCTTCACAATGTCCCTGCTGGGCAGCTCTCATGTACCACTGTCTGGCCTCGCCTTTATTCGGCACGGTTCCTCTGCCGTGTTCGCAGCACCAGCCTAAATAATAGTACCCATCGCTGTCTCCGGCCCGAGCCGCCTGCTGAAAATGCTTGAACGCATTCCAGTGATCCATCGGATTGTCCAGATCGTATTTACCCAGCTGTACATGTGCCTGGGCGCAGCCGGCCCGGGCCAGCGCCTGCAAAGCTTTGAGCGCCCCCTGTTCATCTATAGAAACGCCACGTCCATACAGCTGCAAGCCTGCAAAGGCCGCCTTGGCATCGTTACTGCCCCTGTGCGCTGCCTGGGAGTAATACTGAGCTGCCAAGCCATAATTCTGCACCACTCCGCGCCCCAGTTCATAACAGCGGCCCAGATGATACAGGCCGTCCGGATCATGCTCCTGAGCGGCCGCTTCGTACCACTGGATTGCTTCCGACCAATTGCGGGTTTGCTTACGGGTTCCGTTCTCGCAGTGCCTGCCCAGCTGTACCTGCGCCTGGGGCAGTCCTCCCTCGGCCGCTTTGCGGTACCACACCAGCGCAGCCGTCGGGTCCATCCGTTCCTGGAGCTGCCCTAACATATGCATGGCCATCCAATTGGACATATCGGCCGCAACAGCCTTTTCATACCATAGCACTGCCTGCTGTTCATCCTTCTCCACGCCCTTGGTGCCCAGTCGGTAACGCTCCGCCAGTTCCACCCAATCTGCGCTGCCACCCTTTTCCAGAGCAGCGACAGGCTTATCCTCCAGGGTCATACCGGCTTCCGCGTCTTTTCTGACGGTCAGCTGATAGGCATACATCCCAGCTTTCAGCTGTTCCACACCGGATGCTTTGCTCAGCCGATAGTACTGAAAGGCTCTGCTTACCAGACGGGAAACATCCAGAATATCCCCCCACAGACACACCCTGCCATTTACGACCGGCTCTCCTGCCGCGATCAAGAGATCTTCGATCTCAGACTGGACAGCGGGATCTATCTCCTGCTGTGCCATCAGATCCTCCACCCGGTAAGAGACGGCTCCCAGCGCGCTAAAAAAGTCCAGCTTTAGCTGCTCCAGCCTTTTCCGGCATGCATCCTGCTCTACCCAATAAGTGGTGGCAAGGGGCTCCAGACAGCCCATTAATCCGTCATAATATTTCATCAGCGATGCCATATCCTGCTCTTCCACACGAACCATACTGCTGTGGCCACCCAGTAAATTACGCAGCTGCATAGCAGGGCTCAAATGCCAGCTATAGTCGCATTTGAGCTGTATGTCGCCATTTTTTCCACGCTCATAATGGGTTTCGATGCCAAAGTAATGCATGACCAGATCCTGGTCATCCGCGCGCAGTGCTTTTCCCTGTTCGTCCTTGAGCACTTCCCAGATAGGCTCTCCCTTTGCGTTCTTCCCAACTATTTTCCGCTTCCTGCGGGAACCGCCGTAATACAGATACTTGATCCATTCCTGCAGCAGCAGCTGTTTGTAGGGATCCTTTTTCCGGTTATGCGCCTTGTGATAGATCCAATGATCCGGCTTCATCTGGTCGCTGTTTTCCAGGCTCAGTTCAAAATCTTCCCGTTTCAAGCCCGCTGCTTCATGGGCTACCCGGGCAGAGCGCCAGATCAGAGCGCCGATCTCCTCGTTGAGAACGAATTCACGAAAGACCTTGGTTGCCGCCTTCTTTGCGGACATGTCCAGATCAGAAGCATTCAAAAATGCTCTTCTCCGGCGATGATAAGCACTATTCTTGTCGCTGCCCGCGTCCGGGGCCGCTACTGTGCCGGATGCATTTTCCTTATTTTCCTCTGCCATGTTGCCAGTCTCCTTCTTTCTTAATCCACTTGTCCATTCTCCGCCAGCATCCGCTGAGCGGGCACAGAACCCTCCGCAGCAGCCTGCCTGAGCAGCGCCTGTGCTGCGTTTTCGTCCTTTTGCACACCCAAACCACGCAGGTACAGCTGTGATAGCAGTCGGAGACAAACCGGGTCGCCGCTTTCGGCCCAATCGCTCAGCACCTGGGCCACTCTTTCCGGGCATAGCTCCTGTCCTCCGCCCTTGCACAGCTCCAAAGCTGCCACCACTACGGAAAAGCGCCCTTCTGTCTGCGCAGCCTTGCGAAACCAGCTTTCCGCTTCCTCCATATTCTCGGCAGTTCCGACACCCTCGGCGCAGCACACACCCAGCCTGTACATCCCGCAAGCATCTCCCATTTCCGCAGCCCGACGCAGCCATTTCACACCCTGTTCGGGATCCTTTTCCGTGCCTTCGCCTTCCAAATAACAGCAGCCCAGAGAAAACATGCCCTCGGCCGATCCTGCCGCCGCAGCGGCAGTGTACAACCCAAAGCTCATGCAGGCATTTTCCTCCACACCCAGCCCGTATCGAAAGCTTCCCGCCAGAGCCAGCATAGCATCCGCACTGCCCAGTCCCGCCGCACGCAGATACAAGGCATTCGCCATCTGCTTGTCCGCCCGGACACCGTGCCGGTATGCGTAGCTCTCTGCCAGTGCATAGACTCCCGGCCCATAATTGGCCTGTGCCAACTCTTGATAGATCGCAAAGGACTGTTTCCAGTTGCAGGTGACGCCGATCCCGCGCTCATAGCAGCGGCCCAAAGCCAGTTTTGCTGCCAGGTGTCCCCCTTCGGCAGCCATCCGGTAGCAGGTCACTGCCTGGGCAGGATCTTTCTGTACACCGTCACCTGCTTCCAGGGCACAGCCCATACGGTACAGCGCCTCCGGACTGAGCTGGCCCAGATCATTGTTTCCTCTCTCCATACGTATCATGATCCTCCTTCGTGTCACTACATTGTTCTGAGACCATGATAGCGCAGAAAACGGATGATCTTTTAAATAACACTAGAAACTGTCTCTTCCATAAGATCAAAGTGATATTTTAAAGATTCCTAATTATTTTAGCGTAAATATGCAAAAAACGCAACCCTGTTTACTTTTCTACTGTTTTTTGAAAAACTTTTTTGATCTTATTTTATAATGAAGTTATCCATTGAAACGGAAGGGAGAACAGAACATGAAGCTGTTTGATAATTCTTGCCGCAAGTGCATCATGCGCAGGACCGTGTGCCTGTGCATTGCCGCACTTTGCTTTTTGATTCTGCTGTTTACTCTGCGGGTTACACTTTGCTGGGGTGCCTCCATGGAGCCCACAATTTCTTCAGGCCGTCCGCTGGCCATGCTGGTGAATAACGCTTTTGTCACGCCCCAGCGGGGTGACATCGTAATTTTACGGTATGCGGAAGGAAACAAACTCCTTATTAAGCGTCTGATCGCCCTGCCCGGCGATACGCTGGAGATCCGGGAAAACCAGGTCTATGTAAACGGTACTGCGCTGGAAGAAGCCTATCTGGGCGAAGCCATGGTCACTAAGGACGTAGCTCCCATTCTTCTGGGCCCGGACCAGTATTACGTTCTGGGGGATAACCGCAATATCAGTGCCGATTCCCGACTGTACGGTCTATTTTCCGACGCAGACATTCTGGGTCTGGTAGACCTGGATGCGCAGCTGCTGCACTGGACTCTGCTTCTGGGGCTGGCTGCCGCGATGATCGTGTTCTGCGCCTATCTGCCTGGCTGGGACACTCCGATCAGCAGATCCTCTGTCCAGGACGCCCAAGACGCCCCCTGTGCATCTTAATTATTTTCTTACTCGAAGGAGGTCACACTATGGAACCTGTTTTCTCCACACATGCCCAGCTGCTTAGCGTTTACGAGAAGCTTCCCACCCTGGTAGCACAGTTTGAGCAGCCTTTAAAGGAAGCGATCCGCACCGCCCATGCCGCCAAAGGCATCACACCGCAGACGTTTGTCAGCGGTTTGGTCCGTCTTGGGGGTACCGGCGGCCCGGAGGTGGTGACGATGCGCTCCAATATCGTGCTGGATGCCAACGCCGACCCCTATCAGCAGCTGGATCTTCCCACGTGTCTGAAATACCTGTGCTGCGGCGGTCTGCGAATTCGTTCCGGGTCCGGTGAAAACCGGGAATACGATACCGATCAGGATGCCGTGTTCCGGTATTTTCACATTCCCTTTCACTATGAACGCGCCTCCCGGCGCCCTTGCGGACGGATACTGCAGGCCGGTTCCTTCAGCCGCGGCATGCTGCGGCTTTACAGCATGGTCACAGACAAGCGCCCCGACGGCCCATACAGTCTCCTTTCTTACCGGAATCTGGCCAAGAAAGTCCGGGCGCTGATCGGCGTGATCCAGCCTCTTTGCGACCGGCGGTGGCCCTTACGCAAATCCTGCGAAGCGCTGCTTTCCGAGCTGGTACATCTGCACTTTGACGCCATGGACGCGGAGGCAGAGGCTTTTGGATGTCCCTCCCCGGAGGAGCTCTACCGCAAAGGCTCCGATCTTCTATCGGAAGATTCGAAAGCTGCCGTTGCTTTTTTTCAGGAAGCGGCAGACCGGGGGCATCAGCCAGCCCTGCTGGCCTTGGGACAGTGCAGCCGGGCGGGCACCGGCATGCCCCAGGATCAGCAAAAGGCTCTGCATATCTACAGGAAGCTCAGCAAAGAAGGGTTCGGCCCTGCTACAGCAGCTCTGGCAGAATGTTATCTGCAAGGCTTCGGTGTGCCTGTGGATTTAGAGCAAACCCGCACTCTCCTGCTATTGGCAGGTGACCAGGGACATACCGACGCCCTAAACCAGCTGGCAGAATACTACCTGACAGATTCCCGGTTTTCTCCGGATGCGGAAGCTGCTTTCCGTCTTTATACCCGCTCTGCCCAGGCAGGCAATGCCGAAGGAGCCTATCACCTGGGTGAGTGCTATCTTCAAGGTACCGGTGTGACCGCAGACGATGAGCAAGCAATTGTCTGGTATCAGCAAGCGGCAGAGCACGGCTCCCGTCTCGGCATGTTTGCCCTCGGCTGCTGCTATCTGGACGGCCGTGGCGTACCGGAAGATTCCCATCAAGCACACGTCTGGTTCAGCAGCGCCGCCCAGCAAGGGATGGCCATGTCCCGAGCCATGGCTAATGCGGTTACCTTGCTGTTCCCTCCGCAGGAGCGGGCCAGCAGTCTGGCTTTCGATGAGGCTCTGTCCTGGGTCATGCTGATGGCCAACTCCGGCGAAGCTGCCGCCCAATATCTGCTGGCGCAGTTCTACCGCCACGGAATTGCTGTAGACACAGATCCCACGCTGGCGTTTTCCTGGCTGGAAACTGCCGTGCAGGCCGGTTCCCGCCCCGCAGTCCGGGAGCTTGCGCAGTGCCTGCTCTGCGGTTACGGCACAGAATCCGATCCGCTCCGGGCCCTGGTGCTTTATGGCTCTGCCATAGACGCAGGTGACCGCAAAGCAGCCGCCGATCTTGCGGCGCTGCTGGACCAGGATGCGGAAACAGGCATCCTGACCCACGCCCTTCGCCGGTTTTCCGCCGGTAACGGAAGTGTACAGTCCTGAATTGCGGATCTAACCCTTGTTTTTTGCCCGATTCCGGCCTATAATGAGGATGGATTTTGGGTGCTTTCTCACTATTGATTGGAGGAGTCATGCTTATGTTTTCTTTCTGTATCGACACGCATTCCTACAGCTCTGTTAAGCGGATGCAAGCGCTTTTAGAGCAGGCTCGCCCCTTGGACCAGCAGCAAAAGGATGCCATTTATCACGCCTGCTCTCCGATCCTCGCCAGTATGACCTCTTTGCTCGTATGCGCTATTGAGGAGGCACATAAGAGCGAGCAATTGGATCCTATTCAGTTTTGGAAGGATCTTTTTCTGGGAGGCTTGTGCAGCGGTACCATTCACGGCACCTCTTGCACCTATCAGAACAGGCCCATCATGACATGGGACAAGAAAAACGGCCTCCACCCGGACGTTCTTCCTTCCCCTGATCCCTATTGTAAGCTGGATTTCCAGGCAGCGCTGAAATACCTCTATTTTAACATTGGGCGGCGCCGCAATGTAAACGGGGAACTGAAGCCTCTGCGGGATCATGAATCCTTTTACCGTTTCTTTGGGCTCATGTCAAATCTAAAGGAGGTAGACCTGGGCTCCAATCGGCTCGGCATTGAATGCGGCGAATTCACCAGAGCTTTGAGCAAGTTGGTGGATCACCGGAATGTGCTCATGCACAACAGCGAAGCGAACCGTAACGCCGTCACGCTTCCAGACTATGCAGACTCTATGTCAGCCCTTTACATTATTCTTGCTCCCCTGTGCAACACGAAGTGGTGCGGCCAGCAAGATGCTATCCACCTTTGGAACACCCTGGACATGAAGTTCTACGCCGCAGCAGGCGCTGTGCACTACCCGCTTTCTGCCTTGATGCAGCACGGCGGCATTGCCGACCACCAACTGCCATTGCTGGAGCAGCTTTTATCGGAAGCCGGTATTCCTGTCACAAGCGGCACCGTGGCACTTCAGACCAATCCGGAACGCTTTGCCCTGGCCATGGCCTATGCACTGATGGATACCGATCGCAACTGGGACCGAAGCGTAGCCATTTTGCGGGAAAATGCCGCTGCATCTGCCGATGACAAGCCGGCGAATACCTATGATGATACCTGCGCACGCCCAAGCCATCTGCGCAATCTATCCTTGCAGGCGCTGCATAACATGGTGGATAAGGGGCTGGTCAAGGCGCAGGTGGAACTCGGCTGCCGCTACTGGCTGGGTACCGGCGGCGTGCCGCAGGACCGCATGGAGGCCTTCCGCTGCTTTGATTCCGCCGTCCGGCAGGATCCTGCGAACCGGGATGCCCAGTTCTACCTGGGCCGATGCTGGGACACCGGGCATTGCCCAGGCGGCGTTGCCGTTTCCAGCAAAGCGCTTTCTCACTTCCGTAAGGCCGCCCGGGCCGGTCATGCACAGGCTATGGTCATTATGGGCCGGTCCTATGCGCAGCAAGGCCACCTGGACCAAGCCTTTGAGATGTACACGCAGGCTGCTCAATCAGGTGATCCTGATGGACTGTTCCATCTGGGCCAGTTCTATGAAAAGGGCATCCAGTGCACCCAGAATTGGGATGAAGCAACCCTGCTGTATCGGGAAGCCGCAGAAAGCGGACACCGGGATGCCCGCTTTGCACTGGCAATGATCCTGCCGCTTTATGAAGACGGCACCCCCACGGAGGAAGCTCTCCTGCTCTTGCAAGAGCTATCCCAGACTGGGGACGCACGGGCTAAGTATCAGCTGGCGCGCTACGGCGATCCCCAGGCAGAGACGCTGCTTTTGCAAGCAGCCGAGAGTGGCTACACGGCTGCATGGATCCTGCTTGGTGATCTCCAGGCCCCAGCCGGTAACGAGGATCATACCCGGTATTGGGGACGCGCGGAAGATTGGGACAAGTCTATGTCCTATTACCGCAAGGCCGCCGAAGCCGGTGACCCCGAAGGCTTTTACCAGATGGGCTGGGTACTCTGGTATCTGCACGGCCTTGACCGTCTGCCGCCCCCGGACGCCATGGAACATTTCCAGGCTGCCGCAAATCGGCGGTATGCGCCCGCTTTGCGCGATCTGGGTATTTGGCAGCTGGAGCATGGCGTGGCGTATCACGGTGATGAGCCGTTTTACTATCCTCTGGCAGATGCCGCCGCACTGGGCGACCAACGGGCGCAGCTGCTGGCTGATGTGTTTACTCCTTGCTATCCCGGCCCGGAGTTCCAGAACTGGGACAGCCTGATCCAGCGTCTTTTGGAACCGGCAGCCCACTATGCCATCGAGAAGTACGCCCTGGCTTACTGCTACCGAAGCAGGGCAGAAATCGGTCTGGGCGATCCGGAGCGGGATCTCCAAGCCGCCCGGAAGTGGCTGAAAATGGCTGCCGGAGAAGGCTGCATTGCCGCCATGCGCGAGCTGTACGAGCTCACATGCCAGGAAAACCCGGATGGTGCCATAGCTTGGCTGAGAAAGGCCGCGCAAGCTGGTTCCTATGGTGCTTTCCACCTGCTGTATACCACAACCTGCGGTACTGACCCGGATGGCGCCGCCGCATGGCTGCGCCAGGGTGCCCAGGCAGGTGATGACGGCTGTAAGCACGCGCTGGACTGCCTTTTTGCTGGCGATCCTGTCTGTTTTGATCCCAACAGTCCGCAATAAGCACATGCGGCACACCGTTTGCTGCTAAATTCCATGCAATTTCATAGGAAAAGGGACTGTTGCAAAACGCAAGTTTTGCAGCAGTCCTTTTTTGCTCTTTGAGGCAGTTTTCTGTTGCATCTAAGGGGCAAAGGAATAGTTTTTGGTTTATTTAGGGAACAGCAACGCTGACCGGGAGGGTACTCACGGTCTG
>JAZUQE010000158.1:0-9339 GCA_045605575.1 Faecousia sp.
CGGAAGCTGCAAACTGCGCAACCTGGCCGATGTTGGAAGCCTTGGAAGCCTGACCGCCGGTGTTGGAGTAGACTTCGGTATCGAATACGAAGATGTTTACATCCTTGTTGGAAGCCAGAACATGGTCAACACCGCCGAAGCCGATGTCGTATGCCCAGCCGTCGCCGCCGAAGATCCACACGGACTTCTTGGACAGGTATTCCTTCTTGTTCAGGATGTCAGCCACGGTATCGCAGCAGACCTTAGCCTCCAGGTTGGCAATCAGAGCCTTGGTGGCAGCCTTGTTGGCTTCGCCATCGTTGTAGGTATCCAGCCAAGCCTGGCAAGCAGCCTTGCGCTCTTCGTTGCAGGTGTCTTCCATGACCTTACGAACCTTGTTAGCCAGAGACTCACGGATGACAGCCTGTGCGGTCCACATACCCAGACCGTGCTCAGCGTTGTCCTCGAACAGGGAGTTTGCCCAAGCGGGGCCGTGACCGTTCTCGTTGACGCAGTAGGGAGAGGTAGCAGCGGGGCCGCCCCAGATGGAAGAACAGCCGGTAGCGTTGGAGATGTACATCCGATCGCCAAACAGCTGGGTCACCAGACGAGCGTAGCTGGTCTCAGCACAGCCTGCGCAGGAGCCGGAGAACTCAAGCAGAGGCTTCTTGAACTGGCTGCCCTTAACGGTGTTGTCTTCCATTTCGGGCTTGGGAGCGACCTTGGAAACCATGTAGTTGAAGACTTCCTGCTCAGCCAGCTCAGCTTCCTGGGGAGCCATGGTGATGGCCTTGGTGGGGCAGACGCCTACACAGACGCCGCAGCCCATGCAGTCCAGGGGAGAGACAGCCATGGTGTAGGAGTAGACACCCTTGCCCTTGCCAGCCTTCACGGGAACGATGCGTGCGTTTGCGGGAGCGGCTGCAGCTTCCTCGGCGGTCAGAGCGTAGGGACGGATAGTAGCATGGGGGCAGACATAAGCACAGTTGTTGCACTGGATGCACTTGGTCTCATCCCAGTGAGGAACGGTAACGGCAACGCCGCGCTTCTCGTAAGCGGAAGCACCCAGGGGGAACTGGCCGTCAGCCAGATCTGCAAAGGCAGAAACAGGCAGGCTGTAGCCGTCCATCTTGCCAACGGGGTTCAGGATGGTCTTAACGACCTTCACGGTGTCAGCGGGGCCTTCCAGAGCCAGATCAGCGGGAGCAGCCTCGGCGGTAGCCCAGGCAGCGGGCACGTCGACCTTCACATAAGCGGTAGCGCCGGCATCGATAGCGTTCCAGTTGGCGTCAACAACGTCGCGGCCCTTCTTCAGGTAGGAAGCCTCAGCAGCAGCCTTCATGTAGCCGATAGCCTCTTCACTGGGCATGACCTTAGCCAGAGAGAAGAAAGCGGACTGCAGGATGGTGTTAGTGCGCTTGCCCATGCCGACCTTGATGGCCAGGTCAATGGCGTTGATCAGATACAGCTGAATGTTGTTTTCAGCAATGTAGCGCTTGGAAGCGGCATCCAGATGATGCTCCAGCTCTTCCAGAGTCCACTGGCAGTTGATCAGGAACACACCACCGGGCTTGACGTCCTGTACGATCTTGAAGCCCTTGGTGATGTAGGAAGGATTGTGGCAAGCCACGAAGTCAGCCTTGTTGATGTAGTAGGGGGACTTGATGGGCTTGTCGCCGAAACGCAGGTGGGAAACGGTAACACCACCGGTCTTCTTGGAGTCGTACTGGAAGTAAGCCTGTACGTACTTGTCGGTGTGGTCGCCGATGATCTTGATGGAGTTCTTATTCGCGCCGACGGTGCCGTCGCCGCCCAGACCCCAGAACTTGCACTCGATGGTGCCTTCTGCTGCAGTGTTGGGGGAGACCTTCTCATCCAGGCTCAGGTAAGTCACATCGTCAACGATACCCAGGGTGAATTCTTCCTTGGAGTTCTCCTTAGCCAGCTCTTCGTAAACGGCGAAGAAGGAAGCGGGAGTGGTATCCTTGGAACCCAGGCCGTAACGGCCGCCGATCACAGGAATGTTCTTACCGGCCTTTGCCAGAGCCATGACCACATCCTGGTACAGAGGCTCACCCTGGGAGCCGGGCTCCTTGGTGCGGTCCAGAACAGCGATCTTCTTAACGGTCTCGGGGATGGCAGCCAGCAGGTGCTTTGCGCTCCAGGGACGGAACAGGCGGACCTTGACCAGGCCGACCTTCTCGCCGTGGGCGTTCAGGTAGTCGATAACTTCCTCGATCACGTCGTTGACGGAGCCCATAGCCACGATGATGCGGTCAGCATCGGGGGCACCGTAGTAGTTGAACAGCTGATAGTTGGTGCCCAGCTTCTCATTGACCTTGGCCATGTACTTCTCGACCACTGCGGGCAGAGCATTGTAGTACTTGTTGCAGGCCTCACGGTGCTGGAAGAAAATATCATCGTTCTCGTGGGAGCCGCGCATAGCGGGACGCTCAGGGTTCAGAGAGTGCTTGCGGAAAGCGTCCACAGCCTCCATGTTGGTCATTTCCTTCAGATCCTCGTAGTCCCAGATAGCGACCTTCTGGATCTCGTGGGAGGTACGGAAGCCATCAAAGAAGTTGATGAAGGGAACGCGGCCTTCCAGAGCAGCCAGATGAGCCACAGCACCCAGGTCCATAACTTCCTGTACGTTGGACTCAGCCAGCATAGCGAATCCGGTCTGACGGCAAGCGTAGACGTCGGAGTGGTCACCGAAGATGTTCAGAGACTGGGCAGCGACGGTACGGGCGGAAACGTGGAACACGCTGGGCAGCAGCTCGCCGGCGATCTTGTACATATTGGGGATCATCAGCAGCAGACCCTGGGATGCGGTGTAGGTGGTGGTCAGAGCACCGGCGGCCAGAGAGCCGTGAACGGTACCGGCAGCACCGGCCTCGGACTGCATCTCAACAACCTTGACAGTATTGCCGAAGATGTTCTTCCGGCCGGCAGCAGACCACTGATCAACGTAGTCAGCCATGGGGCTGGAAGGAGTGATGGGGTAGATGCCAGCTACTTCCGTGAAAGCGTAGCTGACGTGGGCGGCAGCGGTATTGCCGTCCATCGTTTTGAATTTTCTAGCCAAAATGAAATACCTCCTAAAGTATTCAAATTTAGTCGCATATATCATAGCACCGAAAACCTTTTTTGTAAAGTCGTTATCCACCCTCAAAATGAAAAAAAGAAAATATTCTGCTGGAATCTGAGGCAGAATGCTGGAAAAGGTATGCTTGCATATCTTGTGCCTATTGTGTATAATGGCCACTAAAGGTGGTGATCCTATGGTTTTCCGAATCGCGCTGTGCGATGATGCACCCCAAGACCGGGTATATGTCCGTTCCATTCTGGCTGCCTGGGCTGAAAACAGCAAACAGCTTGTCCATATTGAAGAATTTCCGTCTGCCGAAAGCTTCCTTTTTTGCTATGCGGAAGACAAAACATGGGATATTCTCCTTTTGGACATCGAAATGGGGGATATGGACGGCGTTTCTCTCGCAAAAAAGATCCGCCAGGACAACAAGTCAGTGCAGATCGTGTTTATTACCGGCTTCGGAGATTACATCTCGGAAGGCTATGAAGTGTCTGCCCTCCATTATTTGATGAAGCCTGTGAAGCAGGAAAAGCTGTTTGCTGTCCTGGATCGTGCTGCTGCTGCTGCACTGCAGAAAAACGAGCAGGTAGTCCTACTCTCGGTTGGCGGCGAAATGCTCCGTCTGCCGGTAAATAAGGTACAATATGTGGAAGCCTTTTCTCACACAGTTGCCATTGTCACCGTGATAGATACGATCCAAGTGAAGATGCCGATTTCCGAAATTGAAAAGCTGCTGGGTGACTGATTTATCCGCAGCCACCGCCTGTCCAGCTGCAAGTTCTGCGATGAGATCGCCGTATTCCATGGCGGCGCGATCATCCAGCAAGGCACCCATGCCGAACTGGTAGCAGATGAAACCGGCAAATACCATGAACTCTGGCACGCCCAGGCACAATATTATATCAACTAAAGGAAGAGGGGAGTGCTGCATGCACTCCTCTCATGCTATATATTTTGAGAAAACCATTGTGTTTTTCAGTAAAATGCTGTATGATACTTTAATAAAAGAATGGAGGCGGAAAGAATGGTTTGCAGTATCAGTACGATCGGAATCAGCGGCATCAGCGGCAGCTATGTCCGCACCGAGTGCTATATCACCAATGGCCTGCCCTGTTTTGATATTGTTGGCCTGCCGGATGCCGCCGTCAAAGAGGCCCGGGAGCGTGTCCGTGCTGCCGCCAAGAACAGCGGTCTGAAGTTTCCTAACAGCCGAATTACTGTCAATCTGGCACCGGCCAGCCTAAAGAAATCCGGCACGCATTTTGATCTGCCCATCATGCTCAGCGTTCTGTGCGCCTGCGGCGAAATCAAAAGGCCCCCAACAGCTTGTGCCTTTATCGGTGAGCTGAGTCTGGATGGGATCATCCGCCCGGTAAACGGCGTGCTTTCCATGGCCTTGGCTGCCAAGAACAGCGGCATGAATAAAATCTATGTCCCGGCGGAGAATGCGGCGGAAGCCACTTTAGCGAGAGGCCCTGCCATCATTCCTGTAAAGACTGTCAGCGAGTTGGTTGCAGATCTCAATGGGGAAGTGCAGCTGGAAGAAGAACCGATCTGGGTTCCTACGAAAGAATCCGTCCCGGAGCTGGACTTCAAGGATGTGCTTGGTCAGGAAACTGTCAAGCGTGCACTGGAGGTCGCTGCGGCTGGCGGCCATAATGTACTGCTTGTTGGCCCTCCCGGCTCCGGTAAGAGCATGCTCAGCAAGCGTCTTCCCTCGATCCTGCCGGATATGACCTGGTCGGAATCTCTGGAAGTCACCCAGATCTACTCTGTCATGGGTATGCTGACCCCCGGCAATCCTCTGATCCGCCGCCGCCCCTTCCGCTCGCCCCACCATACGGTCTCTAACGCCGGACTGACCGGCGGCGGCACCAATCCCAGACCAGGCGAGATATCCATGTCCCACAAAGGCGTGCTGTTTCTGGATGAGCTGCCGGAGTTCCGCAAAGATACGCTGGATCTCATGCGTCAGCCCCTGGAGGATGCTTCTGTGACCATTTCCAGAGTAGCAGGCGCTGTGACCTATCCCGCTGAATTTATGTTGGTATGTGCCATGAACCCCTGCAAATGCGGCTGGTATGGCGATGTAAGCGGCAGATGTACCTGTTCTCCCGGTTCTGTCAAAGCCTACCGCAGCCGAATTTCCGGCCCGCTTCTGGATCGGATCGATATTATTGTGGAAGTTCCCGCTGTGAAGTTTGAGGATCTGCGTCGCCGCGCGGAAGCAGAACCGTCGCTTGCTATCAAGGAGCGTGTTGATAAGGCGCGGCACCTGCAAAACCGCCGTTTCGGCGAGCAGTCTGGCCGCTGCAACGCCCGTATGGGTCCGGATGATATGCGCCGCTTCTGCCAGTTGGATCCGCAAAGCGCGTCGCTCATGCGCCGAGCGTTCGATACCTTCGGTTTGACCGCCCGCAGCTATGATAAGATCCTAAAAGTTGCAAGAACCATAGCAGATCTAAGCGGCAGTCAGCACATCCAGTCCGTGCACATAGCCGAAGCCATCCGCTACAGAACGGTGGATTTTGGCGATAAATAAGGAAGGCAATTATGAAAACAATGAATTTGATTCGAAGAATGATATCTTTTGTGATTCTGTCAACGCTGCTGATGACTCTTCTTTCCGGTTGCGTTGACGGCTTGATCGACAGAATCACGGATATTCTCCCTCTACCTATCGAGTCCGAAACACAACCGAGTCATGGGACACAGCCTCAGCCATCCACAATGCCCACTGCGGTCACCACGGTGCCTACAGTGCCTCAGATCCGCTACGAAAAGCAAACGGTCTATCTTTGTGTTCGCCAGGTTATGGAGCAGTGGGACGGCAGCGGAACAACTGTGCAAAAGCACACCTATGATGAATACGGCAACCGCATCCGTTCCGACAATGTGTCTTATGGCGGCTGGCAGGAATTCACCTATGACGAATGGGGTCATGTTCTGATCCAACAAAACTATAACAGTGCGGGTACAGCCGGCGGCAAATATGTGTATGCGTATGACGATCAAGGCCGCATGACCTCCATGTGCTATTACAGCGCAGATTCGTCACTGTACTCTCAGCATACCTATGTTTATCGGGAGGATGGTAAGCTTTCTCTGGAGATTGAGAAGTACACGGATGAGGAATACACATACGAATATGCTTACTCAGAAGATAACCGCACTTGCAAAGTGGACTGCTACCGCAACGGTGAGCCGAACGGCTATGAAGAAAAGAATTACAATGAATTCGGTCAAGAGATCGAGTCCAACAGCTACCAGGCTGACGGGAGCTGGGCATTTAAGAAAACTACAGAGTATGATGACCAGGGAAGAGTGGTACTGGAGTGGAACTATCACAGCCATGAGCTGCAGGCCGATTATGATGTGATCTACACCTATGATGAAAATGGTCTGTTGGTTTTTAAAGATGTAAGTTACTATTACGGCTACGGTATGACCTATGAATACGAGCCTTTTGAAATTCTAGTGCGAGTGAATTAATGGAGAGAATGACATGAATGAGATCTTTTTGATGAAGCTGGGCGAGATCGTCCTGAAGGGTGCCAATAAGCGCCAGTTTGAAAACAAACTGCGGCAGAATGTTCGCCGCAGAATGCGCCCCTATGGCAATTTTGATGTATACCTTATGCAGTCTACTCTGTATGTGGAGCCGGAAGACGATGATGTAGACCTGGAAGGAGCCTGGGAAGCCTGCAGCACCATTTTCGGCGTGGTCAGTCTTTGCCGCTGCCGTCCCTGCGAAAAGAACCTGGATGCGATCTTTAACACCGTTGAGGAATATCTTGGCGATGATCTGGAATGTGCCAAGTCTTTTAAAGTTGAGTCCAAGCGCTCCGATAAGCGTTTCCCGCTGACCTCCATCGGTATTTCCCAGGAAATCGGCGGACGATTGGCTGAAGCCCACCCCAACTGCGTGGTAGATGTGCACAATCCCGAATATACGGTCTATGTGGAGATCCGTGATCTGGCGGCCTATGTCCACGGCCCTGCGCTGCCCGGTGCAGGCGGCCTCCCCACCGGCGTGGGTGGCAGAGCCATGTGCCTGCTCAGTGGTGGTATCGATTCTCCTGTTGCTGCCTATATGGTGGCAAAACGTGGCGTAGAGGTCGAATGCGTCCATTTCTTCTCTTATCCCTATACTTCGCAGCTTGCAAAGGATAAGGTTATTGAGCTGGCACGTCTGGTTACGAGGTATTCCGGACGTATGACCGTGAATGTAGTAGGCTTTACCAAGATCCAGGAAGCCATCCGGGACAACTGCCCGGAAGAGTTTTTTACCCTCATCATGCGCCGTTTTATGATGGAGATCGCCCAGCGGATCGGTAAGGACCATGGCTGCATGGCGCTGGTTACCGGTGAGAATCTGGGACAGGTCGCCAGCCAGACCATGGAAGCCATGGCTGTTACCGGCGCTGTGGTGGACATCCCCATTTTTATGCCCTTGGTTGCTATGGATAAGGAGGAGATCGTTACCATTGCCCGTAAGATCGGCACACTGGAAACCTCTATCCTCCCTTACGAAGATTGCTGTACCGTCTTTACCCCCAAGCATCCCAAAACGAAGCCCACTTTGGAACAGCTGATCAATGCTGAGAAAAATTTGGACCGTGAAGCGCTGATCCAGGAGGCTCTGGCGGACGTAGAAAAGATCACGGTGAAGTACCATGACGAGCCTGTGCTTTGATGTTTTAAAGGCGCTGGAAGGCCGCACACTGGCCACTGCAGAAAGCTGCACCGGCGGCGGCATCGGCGCTGCCTTAACGGCGATCCCAGGAAGCTCTGCTGTCTTCAAAGGCGGTATCATCAGCTACAGCAATGAGATCAAGCATTCCCTTCTGGGGGTAGGGGAGGACATGCTCGAGGCTTTTGGAGCTGTCAGCGCACAAGTTGCGGAAGCTATGGCTCAGGGAGCCAGAAATAAGCTTTGCGCTGATGTTGCCGTATCGGTCACCGGTCTTGCCGGTCCTGGTGGTGATGAATACGGCAATCCTGTAGGAACTGTTTTTATCGGTTATGCTGACCGGAATACCGTATGCAGCGAACAGCATTTATTCTGCGGCAGCAGAGAGGTAATTCGTGAAGAAGCCACAAAAGCAGCCCTCAATATAATTCTAAAGTACAAGGAAGGATGAAGAACAATGAGGAGAATTGACAATATTGATTATGTCGGTCACGGACATCCCGAACAGGTCCTGGACCTCTACATTCCTGATGCGGAAAGCTTTCCTGTATTCGTTTATTTCCATGGTGGTGGAATTGAAGCTGGTCACAAGGCCGGTGATTATTTCTTTGAAAGCCTGCAAAAGCAGGGAATTGCAGTGATTTCCGCAGACTATCGTATGTATCCTCAGGCAGTCTACCCTGAGTTCATTCGCGATGCCGCCTCCGCTGTTGCTTGGGCGAAGAAGCACATGGGTGAATACGGCAATGTGACCGGAATCTATGTAGGCGGTTCCTCCGCAGGCGGCTATATCACCCAGATGCTTTGCTTCGATAAGCGCTTCCTGGCGGTCCATCAGATCGACGCAGATACGCTCGATGGCTATGTCATGGATGCGGGACAGCCTACTGTCCATTTCAATGTTCTTCGCGAGCGTGGCTTTGACAGCCGCCGCGTCATCATCGACGAGGCAGCACCGATCTATCATATCGTTGCCGGACGGGATTATCCCCGCATGCAGGTCATTGTATCTGAACACGATATCCCCAACCGCTACGCCCAGACCCAGCTGATGCTGGGTACTCTGGAAGATATGGGCGCAGATATGTCGAAGATCGATTATCGCTTTATGAAGGGGAATTCTCATTGTCAGTATATCAATGTACAGGATGAGGAAGGGAAGTTCATCTTTGCTGAAATGATCCGGGAGTTTATCCAGAAGCAGTGAGCCTGTTTGTTGCGCTGGATCAAGTACTCCTCTGTAAAATGAAGAAACCGGTGTGTCATTCAGTTTCTTGCATGGCACACCGGTTTTTGTTGAGAGAAAAGGAGGATGGTCAGCATTCCGCGTATGGCCCTTTTGAATCTAAAAAAATTAAGGGGCTGTCTCACTAAGTGAGGCAGCCCCAAAATAAACAGCGCCCGGCTCTGTACAAGAGGCGGGGCGTGGGGGAAAAATCCCAACCCCATTGCAAAGGGAATGTCCTGGATGAAAACCAATATGAAGCTGGGCATGGAGGTGTCTGACGCTACCATTGCCAATCTGATGACCGTCGGCTGCAACATGGGTGTCAAATCTTTGTATAAATATCTGAAT
>JAZUQE010000159.1:0-4801 GCA_045605575.1 Faecousia sp.
CCGGCAGATGCTACGCCCGACAAAGCGGGCTTGCATCTTGCCGACCGCTGCCACTCGCTCCCCTCCCTTTTTCCGCCACCGGCGGCGGTCGGGTCGCTCCCCATTGGGCGTCCGGCAATTTTGTAAAAATTGCATCGCCGCAAGGCGATAATCGTTTAATTTCCTGCGGAAATTTCAACAATTGCGGTGCAATTGTTGGGCGGACGGCCAATGGCCGTCCCTACGATTGCTCTGCCCGACAAATACCAATTTAACGATCAAGCCCACTGCGGTTACGCAGTGGGCTTGGCTTGTATCAGCGGATGACGCGGACGCGAAGGACACCATCGATGGTCTTCAGATGATCGATGACGGCGGGGGATGCGGGATGATCCAGGTCCAGCATGGTATAGGCGTACTCGCCCCGGCTGCGGTTGAGCATATCGGAAATATTGATGCCCTCGCTGGCCACAGCACCGGTAAACTTACTCAGGGTGTTGGGAATGTTGCGGTGCAGGATGGTGATCCGGCCCGCCTTGCTGCAAATGCCCATGTCGCAGTTGGGGTAGTTGACAGAGTTGATGATGTTGCCGTTTTCCAGATAGTTCATCATCTGCTTGACGGCCATTTTGGCGCAGTTATCTTCCGATTCTTCCGTAGAAGCGCCCAGATGGGGGATCGCAATGACACCCTTCATGCCGGCGGTACGGTCATTGGGGAAGTCGGTGATGTAACGCTTGACCTTGCCGCTTTCCAGGGCGGCTTCCAGGGCATCGTCATCTACCAGAGCGTCCCGGGCAAAGTTCAGTAGGATCACCCCATCCTTCATTTTTGCCATTGCATCCGCATTGATCATTTTCCGGGTGCTGTCCAGCAAAGGTACATGAACGGTGATGATGTCGCAGGTCTCATAAATTTCATCCAGTGTCTTGACGGGGACGATATGGCTGTCCAGATGCCAGGCAGCGTCGATAGAAATATAAGGGTCATAGCCATAGACCTTCATGCCCAGACTGATCGCCGCGTTGGCCAGAGGACCGCCGATGGCACCCAGACCGATGACGCCCAGCTTTTTATCCATGATCTCATTGCCGGCAAACTGGGATTTGCCTTTTTCTACCTTCTTGGCGATGTCTGCTTCGTCCTTGATGGACTGCACCCACTGGATGCCGCCGACCACGTCCCGGCTGCCCAGCAGCATGCCGCAGATAGCCATTTCCTTTACGCCGTTGGCATTGGCACCCGGAGTGTTGAATACCACGATTCCGGCCTCCGCACATTTTTCCAGCGGAATGTTATTGACACCCGCGCCTGCCCGTGCTACTGCCAGCAGCTTTTCCGGCAAAACCATATCGTGCATGGCGGCGCTGCGTACCAGAATGCCGTCTGCTTCTTCCGGAGCGGCTACGGTTTGGTAATCTTCCGTCCAAAGCTTCGTCCCCTTGGGGGATATTTTATTTAAATAATGGATATCAAACATAGCTGCTGCTCCTTACTTGTGTTCTCGCTCGAAGGCTTCCATGAAGGCAACCAGCTTTTTTACGCCTTCAATGGGCATGGCGTTGTAAATGCTGGCCCGCATACCGCCCACAGTACGGTGACCCTTTAAATTGGCAAAGCCGTTGTCTTGGGATGCTTTTACAAAGGCGGCATCCAGAGCATCGTTTCCGGTTACGAAGGGAACATTCATCAAGGAACGGTCCTTCTTAACTACGGTACCGTGGAACATTTCGCTTTTGTCCAGAAAATCATACAAAATAGCGGCTTTTTCTTCATTGCGTGCCTGCATAGCACTTAAACCGCCCATTTCCTTCAGCCATTTAAATACCTTGCCGCAGATGTAGATACCATAGGCAGGGGGCGTGTTGTACATGGAACCGTTGTCGGCATGGGTCTTGTAGCGCAGCATGGTGGGGGTGCCGGGCCATACATCCTCCCGGATCAGGTCCTTGCGGATCACGGCAATGACCACACCTGCAGGGCCGATATTTTTCTGCACGCCGCCGTAGAGCATGCCGTACTTGGTGATATCCACGGGCTCAGACAGGAAGCAGGAGGAGACATCTGCCACCAGAGGCTTACCTTTGGTGTTGGGGAGCTCCTTAAACTTGGTGCCGTAGATGGTGTTGTTTTCACAGATGTACACATAGTCTGCATTTTCACTGACCGGCAGGTCGGAGCAATCAGGGATATAGGTAAAGGTCTTGTCGGCAGAGCTGGCGATGGCGTTGGCGGTGCCGTACATTTTTGCCTCCTGCCAGGCTTTTTTGGCCCAGACACCGGTGATGATATAGTCGGCGACTCCGTTTTTCATCAGATTCATGGGAACCATGGCAAACTGCTGGGAGGCACCGCCCTGCATGAACAGCACCTGGTAATCCTCCGAAATCCCCATCAGATCCCGCAGGTCGCTCTCGGCAGTGTCGATGATCTGCTGGTAAGCCTTGGAGCGGTGACTCATTTCCATTACACTCATACCGGTACCCCGGTAATTCAGCATTTCTGACTGTGCTTCTAACAGCACGGCCTCCGGCAGCACCGCGGGGCCTGCTGAAAAATTATAAATCCGTTCCATAAGACTTCCTCCTTCAAAAACTGTCCATTTACTGTGAACATTTGTATTTTGCATATCATACCATTTTCTGCATCGGAATACAATATGCGATTTTGACGATTCTTGCCCCGAAAACCGCATGCTTTTTTTCTATTTTGCCTTACCGGCCAGAGTGCGCCCTGGCTCCCTGACAGTGGGCCGGGAAATCGGACTGCACAGAAGAGGGCGTATTTAGACTGCATTGCTGCGGCGGTAGGCGGAGGGAGTCACGCCAAAGTGCTTTTTGAAGAAGAGGGTGAAGTAGTTGGGGGAGGAAAAGTTCATGGTTTCTGCCACAGCTGCTACGCTTTGGCCATCCTGCAGCAGCAGAGCGGCTTCTTTTGCCCGCAGATCATCGTAAAAGTGCTTGGGACTTAGATTGGCGTACCTGCGGAAGAGCTTTTTTACATAGCTGACGCTGATGAAATTCCGGGATGCTAATGTTTCTATGGAGAAATTATCATAAACTGCCTTTTGCATATCTTTTACTAGCTTTTTGTATAGCTAAGCGCTGCTTTCCTGGGAGAGTACATCGCTTAAGGGCACTTCCTTGCAAAGCTCGAGCAGCAGAGCGGTCAGGAGGCAGGCAGCTTGCTGAAGAGAGTTGGGATCGACCTCATCGGGCTGCAGTTTTTGTGCCAGCCGGATGCAGCGGAGGAAGCTGTCATGCTGGGGATCGTGCAAGTGGAACACGCCGTCCAGGAGGGGCTTGGGCAGTTGCCCACGGACACACATGAAAAGACTGAGCACATGGGGGCAGGTGCCGTCCGCGCTTGTAATGCGGTGAAACTCCATAGGCCCGTGAAGGATCAGATCATGGCTTCCCAGCTTATAGACCTGATCGTTTTCTGTGACCTGAACAGAGCCGGAGACCACATACACAAACTCCAGGTAGTCATGGCGTTCGCCCTTGAAGTCGAAATTTGGTGGAAACACTCGGTCAAATGCATTGCCCAAGCTGTCGATAGAAAAAAGATCGTCGATTTTGTAGAGCATTGGTGATCCTCCCAAGTAGCTAGAATCATAGATTTAGTAGCTATTTTTCTATTTCTTTATAGTTTTATTGACCTATAATAGCAGTGAAGGCAGCTTGTGTCAAGCGAGGAAGATGCTTCGTGAGAAACAGCAAAAATTTCCCGGAGGGGTCTTGACTGCCGGTTCACGGGCAATCGGAGGATTACCCCAATACCCGTTTTTGGACTGAAATAGGGAGGAATGACCATGAAGAAGATGCTGGCGATCCTGGTGCATTTGAGCAGAAACATGTGGGGTTTTCGTGAAACCATGGACTTTGACGATGCCGTATGGGAGAAGACGCTCCAAAAGGCGGCAGATTGCGGCTTCAACACCATTGTGCTGGATGTGGGCGACGGTGTGGCGTATGACAGTCATCCGGAGATCCGGGTAAATAATGCCTGGTCGAAGGAACGGGTCAAGGCAGAGCTCGACCGCTGCAGGAAGCTGGGTCTGACGCTGATCCCTAAGCTGAATTTCTCCGCGACCCATGACCACTGGCTGCGGCAGTACGCTGATATGCTGGCAACGGACACCTACCGCAAGGTGGCGGATGATCTGATCCGTGAGATCTACGAGATGTTCGGAGGTCCGGCCTATATCCATCTGGGCATGGATGAGGAAAACGAGATCTACATTCACAACAATCAGCGGCCCGGAAAACTGTACTGGGAAGATATGCGCAGTCTGGTGGACAGCGTAAAGGCAACCGGTGCCAAGCCCTGGATCTGGGCAGATCCACTGTTTGAAAAGCCTCTTATGTACGCCACCAATTTCGCACCGGAGGAGGTCGTGATCTCTCCCTGGTATTACCACGCCTTCCGTCCGGAACATTTTACTCCCACTGACGCTGCGCCGGAATATGTGAATTACTATGGACGTGAGCAGTTTGCCAGGTTGAACCTGCGGTATGTGGAAGATGACCCATTTCATTCCGTATTCCGCAGCATCGCTCTGCCGTTGATGCAGAAAGGCTACTGCTACATTCCATGTGCTTCTGTGTGCAATCGGTGTGCGTATAATACACCGGAGCTGGTGGAGCATTTTGTAAACGGTGCCCCGGATGATCAGCTGCTGGGATTTATGACTGCCCCCTGGGGCCCTACCCAGGAAGATAACTGGGAAAAGATCGCCCAGTCTCTGGAGCTGATGGGCGAAGCCGTGAAGAATTACTGCAAGTAATCGTCTCCGCGGCGTTATATGGTAAGGTACGTA
>JAZUQE010000160.1:0-2610 GCA_045605575.1 Faecousia sp.
AGGGGCTTGGGATAGCCGATGGCGTTCAGGACCATGTCCAGGGAGTAGCAGCCGATATCACCTACGGCACCGATGCCGGCGGGGGCGTCTTCAATGAAGGATGTACCGAAGGGATGGGGAATGCCGCGACGGCGGCCGCCGCCGGTCTGGATGTAGTAGACCTGGCCCAGAACGCCGGACTGAACGATCCGCTTGATCATCTTCATATTCTCGTCCAGACGGGGCTGGAAGCCGATGGAAATGACCTTGCCACTGGCCTTCTCAGCCTTCGTGATCTCAGCAGCTTCTTCGATGGTGACGCACATGGGCTTTTCCAGCAGCACATTTACGCCCTTATTCAGCGCATAGATGGCACACTCAGCGTGGGTGCGGTTGTAGGTGCAGATACTGACAGCGTCCAGCTGCAGGCTCTCATCGTCCAACATTTCCGCGTGGCTGCGGTAGCACTTGGCCTGCACGCCGAACTTCTCGCAGAAAGCCTCGGCCTTGCCTTCGACCAGGTCGGCGGCGGCGACGATCTCCACATCAGGCTGCTTCAGATAACTGACCATGTGGGCCTCTGCGATCCAGCCGGTACCGATGATGCCGACACGGACCTTCTTTGAGGCGTCAACTTTGACTTCTACGGTAGTGTCTTTGAAACGATCCAAAATACTCTCTGCCATAACTATATTATCCTTTCTTTACTTAAGCGTTAAGCGAAGATCTCATTGTGCAGATACTTCGCACTGATCTCGATGGACTGGAGGGGAGTGAAACCCTCGGTAGCCATATCCTGCTCTACGATGAACCAGTCGGCACCGCCCTCAATACCAGCCTTCACGATGGAGGGGAAGTCCTGCTTGCCACGGCCCAGAGCCCGGAACTCAAACTTTTGTGCAGCTTCCTGCTTCTCGTTGTCATCGATGCCGATGAGCTGATACATGTTGTCGGACTTCTGACCAACAAAGTCCTTCAGATGGATAGTGGGGGTACGGCCCGCATACTTGCGCACATACTCGGTGGGGTTCTCACCGCCTACATTGATCCAGCAGGTGTCCAGCTGTGTTTGCAGCAGCTCGGGGCCTACTTCCTTATAAAGAATATCCAGCGCATACTCGCCGTCCAGCTTAACAAATTCAAAGTCATGATTGTGATACTGCAGGACCATGCCGCGGTCAGCCAGCGCCTTACCCAGGATCTTCATAAAGTCCAGCAGACTGGCGAAGCCTTCCTGGCCGGGACGCATATCTTCCGTCAGATAGGGGATCACGACATACTTGCAGCCGATGGTGCGGTAAGCTTCGATGGTACCTTCCATATCGGCCATCAGATCCGCGACGGGAACATGGGCGGAGATGGGAATCAGCTCCAGCTCATCGCACATCTTCTTTACGTCTTCGGGAGCGTTGCCGAACAAACCAGCAAATTCGACGCCGTCGTAGCCAAAGGATTTGACTTGCTTCAGCGTGCCGTAGAAATCTTCCTGCATTGCGTCACGGACGGAATACAGCTGAACGGCAATTTTTTTCTTTTCCATAATGGGGTAGCCACCCTTTCGTAAAAATTACATAGAAAACATAGTTTCTATATTTACATATTAGCATAAATGCTGTATAATGCTGGTCACAGGAGCTTGGATATTGGCCAAAAATTGCTATATTTACTGGGAGAATTTGGATGAGATATAAGTTTGAAAAACGAAATGAGCCATTCGTTGCGAACCCGATCATCGATGGACTTTCCCCGCAGCCCCATATCCATCCCCATCTGGAGCTGATCTATCTTAGTGGCGGCACCAGTGTGGCATCGCTGGATGGAAAGGAGTATCTGTTGGAAGGGGGAGACCTGTTTGTGGCATTTCCCAACCAGATCCATTTTTATCACGATCGTGACAGGACTGGCATTGGTGGCTATGTGCTGATCTTTGCTGGAGAACTGTTTCCGGATTTTATGGAGTTGTTTAAAAATAAGGTAGCGGTGGACCCGGTGATCAAGCGCGACCGCCTGCCGGAGGATCTGCCGCAGCGATTTGCTCAGGTTTTCCGCAAGATCAATTCTGTCAATAGCTATGAGCGCATTGGGGCAAAGGGTCACATGCTGGCTATTTTGGCGGATGTGATGCCGCTGATGCGGCTGACGGATACCCCGGTCAGCCAGGACAGCATCAAAAGTGTACTGATGTACTGCATGGAAAATTACACGGAGCCGCTGACTCTGGACACGCTTGCCAGGGACCTGCACCTAAATAAGTACTATATTTCACATATCTTCCAGAAGCGGATGGAGATCGGTTTTACTGAGTTTGTCAACAGCTTGCGCGTAGAGCATGCCTGCGGTCTGCTTTCCAGGGAGCGGAGCGTGACAGAAGTTGCGTATGCTTCCGGCTTTTCTTCGATCCGTAGCTTCAACCGGATCTTTGCGGAGAAAACGGGTATGACACCCACAGAATATATTAGACAGAAGCGAATGGAGTCTTGAGATAGAAAGCAGATTCCCGCGCCTTAGTAGTAAAAGTCATGAATCAAACCAAACTGGGCCTGCCGATTTCGGCAGGCCCAGTTCAGCGTGTCAAAGAAGAGGATTACTTATCTTCACAAAAGCTTTATCAAAGGGGATTCCAAAGGGGAA
>JAZUQE010000161.1:0-9161 GCA_045605575.1 Faecousia sp.
CAGACCGTGAGTACCCTCCCGGTCAGCGTTGCTGTTCCCTAAATAAACCAAAAACTATTCCTTTGCCCCTTAGATGCAACAGAAAACTGCCTCAAAGAGCAAAAAAGGACTGCTGCAAAACTTGCGTTTTGCAACAGTCCCGTGATCTTATGTTAGAGTAAGAAACTGAGCTCCGGCGTGTGAAGCCGGTCCATTTGCGCCAGATCCTGCAATGTGATCACAACGGCGCCCTGCTGCTCCAATTCCCGGCAGGCTTGGGTGTCATCGTGATAGCAGAATACATCGCTCCAGCGGTGCTGAAGATTTTTGACCGTTCCGTCCCATGTGCCGCCGGTGTGCAGCGATGTCTGGGCAACAAAGGTTTTTTGACCCAGGGTATGGATCACCCGGTTGCGGCTCAAAGCACGCTGGGCGGTGAAGGGGAGATCGAAGCTATCCTCAGACAGGTACAGCACCCGCTCCCGGCTGCGGTGACTTTCCAGACTGTCCGCCACCACACTGATGACTTGCCCGCCTTCGGCCAGGCAAGCTTGCTGGGCCGTTTTGTCCGCGCCTCGGGCATTGCCCGACACCAGAGCATAGCCCTGCCTGGCTGCCTGGCGGCCCACTTCCCGGGCAAAGGCAGCGTTTTCGCTGCGCAGCTCCCGGCTGCCTACCAGCGCGACCATAGGCAAGTCCAGCAAAGAAAGCTCACCCTTTGCCCACAGACAGCCCGGGGCGTCCAGTCCCAGCCGTTTGCGAACTGACAGCGGATACCGGGGATTGGCCCGGGTCAGTGGAACACAGTCCGCTTTGCTGCCGCGCTGGAGGTAATATTCCAGAAGCTCCTGCTCCTGCAGCAGCGACCAGATATGGAGAGCGTCCTTTTGACTGTAGCCCATGGCAGTCAGATCGCCGGGCTCCAGATCGCGGACTTCGTTTTCTCTTCCGGCAGTCCGGACCCGCTCGAACAGGCGGCGCAGCTGCGCGACTGTTAATGGCCTGCGGTCCGGTACACCCAATTTGGAAGTCAGCAGCAGAAATCCCTTTTCCCCTCCGCGAAGCGCTTTCATATCAACGAAGTCTCCGCTTGGGAACTACGGGAGCCTTGATCTCCTCCGGGGCCAATGTTCCCTCGGCACTGAGCGTCATAGGGGCGACGGTAAACTGGCAGAACTTACAGATCTCGTCCAGCTTCGCCTTCTCCGGGAAGTTGCTGACGATACTCCAGGCGATGCCTTTACGCTTGGCCCGGCCTGTACGGCCGATGCGGTGGACATAGTATTCATTTTCCTCGGGAACATCGTAGTTGATCACGCAGTCCACATCATCCACATCAATGCCCCGAGAGGCTACGTCGGTAGCGATCAGAATGGCGAGCTTTCCATCACGATACTTTTGCATGGTTTTTTCCCGCTGGCTCTGACGGATATCGCCATGAATGCAGTCGGCATCCAGACCGGCACGCTGAAAATCGTCACACAGCCGCTGGCACATATGCTTGGTGTTGCAGAAGATCATGGTCCGCTCATAGCCCTGACTGCGGATCAGACGCACAGTGGTCTCTGCCTTTTCCAGGGGGGTGCAGGTCAGACTGAATTGGTCAATGTCGGGACGGTCCTCCTGCTTGGGTTCTACGGTGATCTCCACCTCGTCACGCTGGTACATCCAGGAAACTGTCATGACCTCCTGGGAGATAGTAGCGGAGAACAGACCCAGATTCCTGCGGTTTTTCACCTTATCAATGATCCGGGTCACGTCCTTGAAAAAGCCCATATCCAGCATCCGGTCGGCTTCGTCCAGTACCACAGTCTGGATCTTGTCCAGACGGACGGTCTTGCGATTATAGTGGTCCATCAGCCGGCCCGGAGTGGCAACCACGATCTGGGGCTTGCGCTCCAGCTGTTTGATCTGACCGCCGATGCCCGCACCGCCGTAGAGCACTGCTACCCGGATACCCTGGTAGTAGGTCAGCAGGCCGCGGAGCTCGTCACCGATCTGGATCGCCAGCTCCCGGGTAGGGGCCAGGATCAGACCCTGCACGCTTTCATCCTCCGCGTTGATATGCTCGATCATGGGAATGCCAAAGGCAAAGGTCTTGCCGGTGCCGGTGGGGGCCTTGGCAATGACATCCTTCCACTGCATAAATTCCGGAATGGCTTCGGCCTGAATGGTAGTGGGATAGCCGTAGCCCTTCTTTTCCAGAGCTTTCAGCATGGCCTCCGAAAGGCCCAGATCCGCAAAGGTCAATTCTTTCTTTTCCATAGTGTTTCCTCTGTTACGTCAATTGTAGCGGTGCGGTATATTGCCGCACACTCCCGATTTTACTCTATTCTATCAGTTTTTTGCCTATTTGGCAAGGGCTTTCCGTTAATATAAAATTCACAGCCTGGTGGTCATGGGGAGTGGACAAACCGGGGAAACTGTGGTATATTGTATCATAACAAAGTATGTATTTTTAGGAGGCGGGTCTCAAGATGGGCAAGCTAATCGTATTGGAAGGGACGGACGGCAGCGGAAAGTCCACCCAGTTTAAGCTGATGGCGGAACGTTTGGCCCGGGAGGGGAAGGAATTCCGACGCTTGGTTTTTCCCCGTTACAGCGAGGAAAGCTCTGCGCTGATCCGGATGTATCTGGGCGGTGCCTTTGGCTCCAATCCCTCTGACGTAAATGCCTATGCCGCTTCTGCCTTCTATGCAGTAGACCGTTATGCGTCCTATAAGCAGGATTGGGGAAAGTGGTACGAAGAGGGCGGTGTGATCCTCTCTGACCGCTACACTACCTCCAATGCCGTACATCAATCCTCGAAAGAGCCGGAGGAAAACCGGGAACGCTTCCTGCAATGGCTGTATGACTTTGAGTACGAAAAGCTGGGATTGCCCAAGCCGGATCTGACCATCTATCTGGACATGCCCACGGATTTTACGGAAACATTGATGCGCGGCCGGGAGGCCTCTACCGGAACGCAGGCAGATATTCATGAAAAGGATTCTGCTTACCTGGCCCAGTGCCGGCGTGCCGGCCGGGCGGTGGCAGATTTTTACGGGTGGACGGTGATCTCCTGCGTGAAAGATGGCGCGCTTCGCACCATTGAAGATATTCACGAAGAGATCTACACCCATCTGATGACCTGTTTGGAGGGTTGATTATGGTTTATGTATTGTTGGGCACCGGCTTTGAAGAGACGGAAGCCATCGCCCCCATCGACCTGCTGCGGCGGGCCGGTGTGGAGGTATTGACTGTGGGCATTTCGGGCAAAACTGTATATGGCGGCCACGGGATCGGTGTGGAAGCCGACGTTACCGTGGAAGAAATGGAGCCGGAACGGGCGGATATGATCGTCCTGCCCGGCGGTCTGGGAGGCGTCGACTCTATCCGGGGCTGCCGGAAGGCACTGGCTGCCGTAAGGTATCTGTATGAGCAGGGTCGTTTCGTGGCGGCCATTTGCGCTGCGCCCACCATTCTGGCGCAGCTGCATATTACGGATTCGCGAAAAGCCGTTTGCTATCCGGGCTGCGAGACGGAGATGGGCAGCGCAGTGATGCTGACTGATCGGGCCTGCGTCCGGGATGGCAATGTGATCACAGGCACATCTGCCGGTTGTGCCGTGCCCTTCGGTCTGGCTTTGATCGCTGCTTTGAAGGGTGAGGAAGCGGCTGCAAAAGTAGAAAAACAGATCGTCATCCGCTGACAGGAGGACTACCTATGGATCATGAAAAGAAACCCCAGCTTCCCAACGAGGATGACTGGTTCAGTGAGCTTCTTTCTTCCCCGGTGGTGGGAGATGAGATCGGCCCGGATGAGCATGCGGTCGCTTCTGCCGGTCTGACCCATCCGGATGATCTGGAGCTGGAGCGTATCATTCAGGAAGCGAAAAGCCAAGATGAGTTTGAAACCGAGTTTGCACCGCTGGAATCTCAGACATCCGATATCCCCGCGGAAGAGGAATTGCCCCAGCTGCCGCTGATGCCAGAGGAAGAACTGACGGCTGACCCGGAAGATACGGAGTTGCCGCTGGATATTTTCTCCGCAGATTCTGATCCCTTGGCGGATATGTTTGCGGCAGACCCTGCATTGACGGAGGAAGTCCAGGAGGAGCTTCCGGACCAGGATCCTACCCTGGTTCCCCCGGTGATCTTGGATGACATTGCCGAAGAAGAGCCGGAGCCCGCTCCGGAGCCGAAACCGAAAGCAGCTGCGGCCCCTGCACGAAAGGTGCGTCCCAAGCATAAGAAGGGCTATGGCCTGTTTGGTATCCCCCATATTTTGTCCACGGTGATCTGGCTGGCGATCATTTTGCTGATCGGCGTGTCTCTTGGCCGTACTCTGTGGGTCTGCGCTGCGGACGTGCTGGCCTTTGGTCGGGAGGACCGGAGCTATACGGTTACCATCACGGCGGAGGACGATATGGAGTCTATAGCCGCCAAGCTCAAGAGCAAGGGCTTGATCAAGTATCCGGAGCTGTTTAAGCTCTATGCTGACCTGACCAAGGCTGAGGAGGATATCGCGCCCGGCACCTACACGCTCAACAGCCTTTATGATTATCACGCGCTTGTCAAGTCTATGAATTCCTACTCCAGCGCCCGTGAGACGGTGGAAGTAGTGATCCCTGAGGGCTACACCTGCGCCCAGATCTTTGCGCTGCTGGAAGAAAAGGGTGTGTGCCCTGCCGCAGAGCTGGAGGCCTATGCTGCAGAGGGCGAGATCAAGGACTATTGGTTCTTGGAAGGCGTGGAGCGGGGCCACAAGTATTGCCTGGAAGGCTATCTCTTCCCCGATACCTATGAGTTCTATGTGGGCGACAGCGCAGGCCGTGTGCTGGGTAAGCTTTTGGGTGATAATGTGGGCGGCTTTGAAGTCCGCTTCACCGACCTAATGAAGGAAAAGCTGACCGAGCTGAACGAACGCCTTTCCAAGATGATGAAGGCCAACGGCTACGACCAGGCCTACATCGATTCTCACCAGATGACCTTCCGGGAGATCGTGATCATCGCCTCTATGATCGAGGAGGAGACCACAGGTACGGACCAGTACGATATTTCCTCTGTCATCTATAATCGCTTGACCAATGCAGGTAAGCATCCTTACTTGAATATCGATGCTACCATCATCTACGCCCTGGGCGGCAACATCGACCCGGAGACCGGTAAGGTCAAGCTTTTGACCGCTGAGGATCTGGAGATCGACAGCCCCTACAACACCTATCTGTATAAGGGCCTGATCCCCGGCCCCATCACAAACCCCGGTATTGCCAGCCTGCTGGCCGCGCTTGACCCCAACGATACCGACTACTATTTCTATGTCTACAATCCCAATACTGCCAAGCACCTGTTTGCCGAAACCGCTGCTGAGCATGATAAGAATGTAGCATATGTAAGATCACTGGATGACGAATGATGAGAAAGATTGAATTGCTGAGCCCGGCCGGGGACATGGAACGGCTGAAAATGTCAGTCCTCTACGGCGCAGATGCCGTGTATCTGGCAGGTACTGCGTTCGGCATGCGTGCTTTCGCCGGAAACTTCTCTCCGGAGGAGCTGCCGAAAGCTGTGGAATATGCTCACAGCCATGGGGTGAAGGTCCACGTTACCGTGAATACCATGCCCCGGAACGAGGAGGCAGCACAGCTGCCCGCTTATCTGGAGCAGCTGCAGGCTGCCGGGGTGGATGCTCTGATCCTGGCGGATCTGGGAGCGTTTATGATGGCAGGGAAATATGCGCCCAAGTGCCAGCGGCATATTTCCACCCAGCAGTCTGTTGCCAACTACGAATGCGCCCAAAGCTGGTTTGATCTGGGCGCCCAGCGGGTGGTGCTGGCAAGAGAGCTGAATCTGGAAGAGATCCGTACCATCCGTCAGAAAACCTCCCCGGAGCTGGAGATCGAGACCTTCGGCCACGGCGCTATGTGCGTCAGCTATTCTGGCCGCTGCCTGCTGAGCAACTACATGACGGGCCGTGACTCCAACCGGGGGGCCTGCGCCCAGCCCTGCCGCTATCAGTACGCTCTGATGGAAGAAAAGCGGCCCGGTGAATACTTCCCGGTATTTGAGGACGAAAAGGGTACTTATATTTTGAATTCCCGGGATATGTGTATGATCGACCACTTGAAAGATCTGCAGGAGGCGGGCGTGGATTGTATCAAGATCGAAGGCAGGGCCAAATCTGCCTATTACGCCGCAATCGTCACCGGCGCTTACCGCCACTGCATCGACGATGTGGCGGCAGGCCGTCCGATCGATCCGGTATGGCGGGATGAAGTGGAGCATGTGTCCCATCGTATCTACTCTACCGGTTTTTACTACGGTCAGCCGGGCCAGTACACGGAAAATTCCCGTTATATCCGCCAGTGGCAGGTCTGCGCCATCGTGGAAAGCTGCGATGAAGCGGGCAATGCGGTGTGCAGCTTGCGCAACAAGTTCTGTCAGGGCGATACGCTGGAATGTGTAGGCCCGGACCTGCGGCCTTTCTCCTTTACCGCAGGCGGCATGGCGGACGCGGATGGTAACGCACTGGAAGAACCCCGCACGCCCGAGATGCACTTTACGATCCCCCTTGGCAGACAAGTCCCTCCTTATAGCATCCTGCGCCACAGCGTTGACCTCTCTGCAAAATAATATCAACGGCGTGCCCAACGGCACGCCGTTTTTCTGCGCAAAATGGTATTTGTCGGGAAGTCTCCCCGTGGATGCCGTAGGGACGGCCATTGGCCGTCCGCCCAATCATTTCGATGAAATGATTGGGATTTCCGAAGGAAATAACACGATTATCGCCTTTCGGCGATGCAATTTTTACAAAATTGCCGGACGCCCAATGGGCGTCCCTACGGTTTGTCGGTGCGTAAAACACACCGAACAAACTGAAATTTGCCATATAGCGGTGCTTTTTTGCTTTCTAAGGAATTGACTTTCTATGATCTCTTTTGTACAATCATTTGTAAAGCTTCGATACTCAATGACCATATCGTAAAGCTGATATGTCGTATGAAAAAAGCAGCTTGTTGCATATGAAAGTAATCATT
The DNA here is from genome assembly GCA_045605575.1 of Faecousia sp. Taxonomy (GTDB): domain Bacteria; phylum Bacillota; class Clostridia; order Oscillospirales; family Oscillospiraceae; genus Faecousia. The sequence continues at coordinate 6,998 of JAZUQE010000161.1, forward strand.
CTTGCTTTTTGACAGAAAAGAGGTTGGACACAAATGCTATCTCCGTTTATTAGTGTGATCATCCCGGTCTACAATACGCGCAAATACATTCTGCAATGTTTGGAATCCGTGCGAAAGCAGAACTACTCTGATTATGAAGTCATCTTGGTCGATGATGGATCTACGGATGACAGCGCGCAGATCATTGAAAAGTTTATTGCGGACAACGACCTTTCAAATTTTCATCTGGTCCATAAGGAGAACGGCGGTCTTTGTTCCGCCAGAAATTTTGGTACGAAGATGGCCAAAGGTCAGTGGATCGCCCATGTGGACAGCGATGACTGGATCGAACCGGAGTATCTGTCCCGCATGGCAAGCGCCGTGAAAGAAACCGACGCGGATTTTTGCCTCATCGGCTTCCGGGCCTACGATGAAATTACCGGACGCTTCGATGTCTGGAGTGATTATCCCCTTTTCTGCGGAACGCTTCCGGAGAATATGCCCGAGCTCACATCCTTTGACTATACCTGGGCACGGATGTACAAAAGATCTATCATTGATGCCCACAACCTCTCTTTCGATGGCCGGATCAAGCATTGTGAAGACAACGCATTTAACTTCGATTACATCCGTTTCGTCAAAAAATTTGTCTGCGTATCAGATATAGGCTACAATTACCGGCGGGGCGTTGCCGGTTCCCTCACTAAAGCCACCAATTCTCCCCTAAAGCGTGTTCATATTTTCGAGCATATGGTACGCTTTGTGAATTCATTTGCCATGGAGGATATTGTTGCTACACTGAACAAAAACGGGTCCTTCTCCAGAATTATGTGGAGCGTGCTGCTGAACAAGGTGACCTGCGATATTCTGGAAAAGAACACCAGGGACGCCCGGCGATATGTTAAAACTGATCTGGCAAAGGCGGTGATCGCTGCCCATCATCCCCGGAGCAAAAAGGATCACCTGTTCTATTTCCTGCTGAAGCATGCATTCCCGCTTCTGGTGGTGTTGGTCAAAGTTTACTACGGAAATCTCTCCACGCTGGTGAAATTCAGACGCTTATTTCATTTTTTCTCCCACTAAGGCTGTTTGCACTCTCGCTGGGGCATTCCCATTCCTCGGGAATGCCCTATTTTTCATGGATAGGAATTGACATTCCATGCTGTAGAATGTATAATATATGCGGAATTTTAGGGCAATCACCGCCCGATGAAAGAAAGGAATTTTGCCATGATTTATAGTGCAGAAGTACAGCATATGTGCTCCGTGGCCAAGGGTGCTTATCACGGCCCCGCCCCCATTCCTGAAGAGGGAAAGTGGGTCCAGGTCAAGGAAATTAAGGATGTCTCCGGTTTTACCCACGGCATCGGCTGGTGCGCTCCTCAGCAGGGCTGCTGCAAGCTGACCCTGAACGTGAAGGACGGCATCATCGAGGAGGCTCTGGTGGAGACTTTGGGCTGCTCCGGTATGACCCACTCCGCAGCAATGGCTTCCGAGATTTTGATCGGTAAGACTCTGCTGGAGGCTTTGAACACCGACCTGGTGTGCGACGCCATCAACACCGCTATGCGTGAGCTGTTCCTGCAGATCGTTTACGGCCGTAGCCAGTCTGCCTTCTCCGAGGGCGGTCTTGCCGTTGGCGCTTCCCTGGAGGACCTGGGTAAGGGTCTGCGCAGCCAGGTTGGCACTATGTTTGCCACCGCTGCCAAGGGTCCCCGTTACCTGGAAATGGCCGAAGGCTATGTTACCCGTCTGGCTCTGGATGAGGACAACCTGATCACCGGCTACGAGTTCATCAACCTGGGTAAGATGATGGACTTCATCAAGAAGGGCGACGATGCAAACGAGGCGCTGAAGAAGGCTAAGGGCAACTACGGCCGCTTTGCTGACGCTGCCAAGTACATCGACCCCCGTCACGAATAATAAAAGGAGGACACAAAAATGGCTTTGTTTGAAGGTTACGAAAGAAAGATTGACAAAATCAACGGTGTTCTTGCTCAGTACGGTTTGGAGTCCGTTGAAGCTTGCCGTGAAATATGTCAGGCCAAGGGTTTTGACCCTTATGAAATCGTTAAGGGCATTCAGCCCATCGCTTTTGAAGATGCTGCATGGTCCTACTGTGTTGGTGCTGCCATCGCTCTGAAGAAGGGTGTTAAGAATGCAGCTGAAGCTGCTGAAGCAATCG
>JAZUQE010000162.1:0-8643 GCA_045605575.1 Faecousia sp.
AGGCCGGCCAGGTTCTTGTAATCGCCGCCGTTGGTGAGCTTCTGCTGGGGGGCATCGAAGCGGACCATGGTCTCAAACATGTTACGCTCGCCCTGCTGGATCATCTGGCCCAGAGAGTGCAGGACGGGAGTGAACTCTGCGGTTGCGGGGAAAATGCCCTTGCCGTCCTTGCCTTCACTTTCGCCGTAGAGCTGCTGCCACCAGCCGCCCATCATCTTGAAGCCGGGTTCGAAGGATTCCAAAATCTCGATAGCCTTGCCGTTGCGGTACAGCAGGTTACGGGTAGCAGCGTACAGCCAAACAGGGTTTTCGAAGGAGCGGATATCGTAGTCCTTCTTGGCCTGTGCAGCGCCGCGCATCACTTCCATGGGATCGATACCGGCAACTGCCATGGGCAGCAGACCAACAGCAGTCAGCACAGAGTAACGGCCGCCCACATTGGGGGGAATGACAAAGGTCTCCCAGCCCTCTTCGGTAGCCATCTGACGCAGAGCGCCCTTGGCGGGGTCGGTAATAGCATAGGTACGCTCCTTAGCGCCCTCGGTGCCGTACTTCCGCTCCAGCATCCAGCGCAGAGCGCGGGTAGCGATGGCGGGTTCGGTGGTAGTACCGGACTTGGAGATAATGGCGATGGAGAAATCCTTGCCCTCCAGCAGACGGCACAGTTCATTCCATGCACGGGTGGACAGGGTGTTGCCGGCGTAGTAGATCTGGGGATTGCCCTTACCCTTGCCCATGTTATGGTTAGCACCCTGCATCAGCTCGATGGCAGCGCGGGGGCCCAGATAGCTGCCACCGATACCAATGACCACAAATACATCGGAGGTCTCACGGATCCGGTCCGCGGCGGCCTGCACCCGGAGCATCTCCTCGGTGGGTTCCTCCACAGGCAGATCCAGCCAGCCCAGAAAATCATTGCCGGGGCCGGTCTGCTCGGTCAGGGTCATATGTGCCGCAGCTACTTCTCTTTCCACAGCCAGCAGATCAGGCAGAGAGATCTCTCCCCAGACATTAGAAATATCTACTTTAATCATAAATCAAGTTTCCTTCCTTTCACTCATGCTTGAGTCTTCGTATATATGTTACCGCAAAAATGTTCCAAACGCAAGCCTTATGGAAAAAGTTTCAAATTTTTCTATGACAGTGCTTTCCTTTTTTGCGATATTCCTGTATAATGAGAAAAACATTCTTCATAGGAGGAAAGCATATGAAATACGGTTTTGGTATTGACCTGGGCGGCACTACCGTCAAATTGGCATACTTCAACGAAAACGGAGACATGCTGGATAAATGGGAGATCCCTACGGACCTTTCCGATGCCGGCAGTCACATCCTGGAGGACATCGCCAAGGCGGTTTTTGGCTACATGGAAGAAAAGGGTATTGCCCGAGAAGATATTTTGGGCCTTGGCATCGGCGTTCCCGGCCCTGTCAGCCGCAAAGGCGTGGTGACCAAGTGCGTAAACCTGGGCTGGGGTGTATTTAACGTATCCGAAACGCTGTCCGGACTTACCGGATTCCCTGTCAAAGCCGGCAACGATGCCAATGTAGCTGCCCTGGGCGAATGCTGGATGGGCGGCGGCCGCGGTTATGAGAACATTGTTATGACTACCCTGGGTACCGGCGTAGGCGGCGGTATCGTCATCGACGGTCAGGTGGTCTACGGCGCGCACGGCGCGGGCGGCGAGATCGGCCACATGGTCCTGAACAAAGAGGAGACCACTCCCTGCGGCTGTGGCAAGTACGGCTGCGCAGAGCAGTACTGCTCCGCCACCGGTATCGTGCGCACCGCCAAGCGTCACCTAAACCGAAGCGTCTATCCCTCCAAACTGCGGGATGTGGAGCATCTGACCTGCAAGGATATCTTCGATGCCAGTGCTGACGGCGATGTAGTCGCCGGTGAGATCCTGGAGCGGGTCTACAGCAATCTGGCTGAGTTCCTGTCGGATGTATGCTGCGTAGTAGATCCGGAGGTGATCGTGGTAGGCGGCGGTGTCAGCAAGGCAGGACAGCCTTTGCTGAACGGTATCCAGCGGCATATGCACAAATACCTGTTCCACGCTATCCGGGATGTGCAGTTTGCCCTGGCCACGCTGGGTAACGACGCAGGTGCTTACGGTGCCTTTAAGCTGATCATGGACGAGCAGAAGTGATCCTTTACACCCATCAAAACAAGCGAAGACAGCTTCCAAGGAAGCTGTCTTCGTTTTTGCTTTTCCATTCTTATGTCAGAAGTGACAGTCGGACAAAAAAGGTATTGATTCCCCGGCTGCTCTGTGCCCATATTCTACCACCGTGATCCTCCACAATGGCTTGCGCGATCGGCAGTCCCAGGCCATAGCTTCCGTTCAAGCTTCTGGCTTGATCTACCCGGTAGAATCGCTTAAAAATATCCCGCAGTTGTTCCTGCGTCAACGTTTCTCCCGGACCGGATACCGCCAGCATACATTCTCTGGCACCGGACTTGCGCAGAGATACCCATACTTTTGTCTGAGGCGTGGTGTATTTGACTGCATTATCCAGCAAAATTTCCACCACCTGGCACAAATGACCCTGGCTACCCAGCACACGCAGTCCCGGTTCGATTGCCGCTTCCAGCTCCAATCCCGCCTCAAACAGCACCGCTTCAAAGGAGAGTACAGCACTGCTGACCGCCTCGCTCAGCGCCACCTCCGCAAAGGCTGTCTTCACTGCGCCGTTGTCTACCCGGGCCAGGTCCAATAAGCTTTCTACCAAGCCTCGCATCTGTCGGGTCATGGCCTGAATGCTCTCTAAAGATTGTGCACGGTACGTGTTTGCCCCATCTTCCGCAAGCAGCTCAGCGTTGGTCGTGATCACTGTCAGAGGTGTTTTTAACTCATGGGACGCATCCGCCACAAATTGGCGCTGCTCCGACCAGGCTTTTTCCACAGGCCTGACCGCCCACCGGGCCAGCAGCAGACTGATCCCCAGCAGCACAGCAAAACAAGCGCTTCCAATTCCCAGGCTTGCCATCACCAAATTGGCGATGATCCGCGTATGGCTGGAAACATCCACAAAAGCAATGGTTTGGAACTGCCTGTCCTCCCGCCGGAGAAACCGAAGGCCATAAGCCTTTAAAATGCCCATATCCTCTCCGGACGCTTCTGCTTGAGACAGTACCTGGCGCAGAAATTCCTCATCCTCCAGATTGAAATAGTGTTCTCCCGCGCTGATCACAATATCTCCCAGCACCGTCTGGTGAAGCACAAAGTACGGAAGCAACACCTGCTGTCCGCCGGGTCGTCCCGGCTGGATAGGCGCTTCCACCACTCGCTCCAGCAGCTGCTTACTCTGCCGCTCCAGATCCTGCGCCGTAAAACCGACCAGCAAGCCAAAGATGACACACAGCATCAGCGTGACGATGGTCATGGTGATGCACACAAATTTGATCTGCAGCCGTTTCAGCACGGCTCTTTCACCTCCAAGAAGTAACCCTGTCTGCGGGCCGATTCAATGCGCACATTGGAGCCCACCGCAGACAGCTTTTTGCGCAAAAAGCCCACATAGACCTCTACATGATTCTCCACGGCGTTGGAATCATACCCCCAAACCCGGGCAAGCAGCGCTTCCTTGGATACGATACGGTTTCCGGCATTCATTAGGCAGCGCAGCACATCAAACTCTCTTGCCGACAGCCGCACACTTTGACTGCCGCACAGCAGCATGGAGGTTTCCAGGTCCAGCGCGGTGTTGCCGAAGCGAAGCTCGTTGACTTGGTTGCCTTGGCGGCGCAGAAGTGCATGGATGCAGGCCATTAATTCCCGGGTGTCAAAGGGCTTTGTCAAATAATAATCCGCTCCTGAATTGAGCCCGTAGATTCGATCCTCTACAGACGATTTGGCTGTAAGCATCAAGATCGGCGTGGTGCAGCGGCTGGCGCGTACCCGTCTGGCCAGCTGATAGCCATCCAACCCCGGCATCATCACATCCAGAATAAGCAGATCATAAATGCCCAGCAGCGCAAAATCCGCACCGGTGTCTCCATCATAGACGGCTTCTACATCAAAACCTTTATTCTCCAGCAGCAGTTTCAGGGAATCTGCCAGCCGCCGTTCATCTTCCACGATCAGAATTTTCATACGCATTCCTCCGGGTATTCTATAGCTCTATTCTAACCTAAGAAGCTGAAAAGAAACTGAATCACCGGTATTGCACCCGGCCACATCATGCTATAAATTTCAGTTTTTCGTGCAGTTTTTGTAAGAGGCTGTAGGGCGGAGGCATGCCCCCGCCCTACGAATGGTCTGCACGACAAATACCAATTTGTCGCGATGTGTTGGGAAGTCAGTACAGGGCAAATACCAGCCGGTAGATCAGCTGCCACCCAAAAGGTTTACCTTGCAGCGTCGCGCGCAGAATATCTACTTCCCGATCAAATTCCAAAAGCTCCTGCTTAGTGATCGTGTGTTGACTAAACCGGGCTTTCTGGGCCAGTTGACGCAATTTTTCTGGAGGCTGCTGCTTCAACAGGCGGCAGATCTTCTCGGCTTCCCGCCAGCGCAGCAACAGTCGGGCATTGGGCTTGCTCCGACGCAGCCGGTTCTGCCGCAGCCACAGCCTCAGCCGCCATTGTCCCACTGTCACCCCGGCCATTGTCAGCAGTACCAGCAGAGTGCGCAGAAGCGTACCCATCCAGGCAGGCAGTTCCCATGACTGATCCGTTGGGCCCGACCCTTGTGGCTGCGTCGGATTCGGTTTTGGGGATTCCGGCGCAGTAGGTGTTTCTTCGGAAGGCGTTGGAGCTTCCGAAGGCTGGGTAGCATGGGGAGTCGCCTGAGAAGGTAAGGTAGTCTCTTCCGTCATTTGCGACGCAGACGGCTGAGTCGTAGCTGCTGCAGTCTGCTCAGGCTCAGTCTGGGTAGGCATGTCGGTCTGCCCCGGCGTAGCGTCCAGGACCATCCAACCCGCATCCCTAATATAGAATTCCACCCAGGCATGGGCATCATCCGTAGTGACCTGGGCAAACCGCCCGGACTGGGTGTTGGCCAGGTAGCCCGTCACATACCGGGCCGGAATTCCGGCAGCACGCAGCAGCACCGTAGCTGCAGTGGCAAAATGTGTGCAATAGCCGGTATCACTTTCCTCCAGGAACCACCGGGCAAAATCCGACTCCCCCGCAGGCATAGCGGATGTCATGCGGTCATAGCGGGCACTATTGCGCACCAGATCCGCAATCTCCATAGCTGCATGGTAGATGCGGCCCTGCTCCATATATTGAACAGCCCGCTGGGGAAGGTACTCCTTTGCCCACAGAAGTGTATCCGGGGGCAGCAGTAAACAGGCATCCGCAAACACGCTGGATACGGCAAAGCTCCCCCCGTTCCAAAGTGGACTGTAGGCAGCCGGTTCCCGGTATGCTACCGTATACTCCCGAAGCTTTTCCGTATTTGGCCGCCGCCCATCCGTAAAACCGCCGTCCAACCTGTAGGGCGCATGGGGAACGTATAAAACACTATGGACCCTTGTGGTCTGGATCGTCAGATACTGGAGCTGGCCCTGCCCGGTAAAGTGCGCGTCTTCGGCAAAGGTTTTTCCGGAAGCCTGCCAACCGGTGCCGGTATAGGTATCGTAGGCGCTGCCGCGCAGATAGAGCGTACCGGTCTGTTCCGCCTTTACGGACATGACCCGCAGTCCCAGCTTCGGATTGACACCTATTTGGGAAAGATCCACCTGTTCCTTTTGATCTCCATCTACCGGCACGGTGGTCTGGGGAAGTCTTGCCCAAAAAGGCTCTTCTTCTACAAGGGAAACAACAAATTCCTCCAATTTCTGTGCGCCTGCCTGACCGTCATAGCCCTCTCTGGGTACCAGAAGAAACAGCAACCCCAGACCCAGCACCACAGGCAGAACCAGTCGCAGAAGAAGAACGTTTCCCCAACGCAGACTGTCTGCCCGGACACGGCCGCTCAGCACCAGCAGTGTCACGCTTAGGAGTATCAGAAACAAATAACCGTTGCCCGGCACAGTGTCGGTGACGATGATGCAGGGGATCAGTGGGATGAGCACCATCAGCGCCCCCGCCCGGAGCCCCCGGCCGGAGAGTACGGCTGTCACCACCACGCAGATCACACAGCCACCCAGCACCGCCAGTATCCAGATGGCTGACTTGACCTCCAGTGCGTCCTCCTGCCACTGGGGAACACCCCAGTGATATGCCCGGTCATAGATCCGGCTGGCCTGCTCCACTAAAAATCTGGCAGAAGCCAGCAGACGCTTCCAAAACATTGCGCACAATACGATCAAGCTGCCCAGAGGCAGCAAATACAGCCGAAATACGCAGCAAACCGCCGCCACTGCCGCTGCAATTGCAAATACAGCCGCCAGCAGCAGCATATTTTCTTCCAAACGCAAGCCACTGGCCAAACCGCCCACTGATCCAAACGCGGCGCAAAACGCCAGCACCCAAGCCCAAAGAGCGCAGAACCAACGTTTACGCTTCATCTGCGTCACCTCCGATATGGCAATGCCAACTGGACGGGGCGAACACCGGATTTTCGCCGGTTTTGGCCAAGGGGCAAAGCAGCAGCGCATCTACCGCCCGCCGGACATCCTCCGGGCAGCTCACTTCCTGTGTCTGCATGCCGGAGCCTGTCAGACATTGGATCGTGTGGGGGATCTCCTGCTCCAGCAGCCACAGGCTCAGCCAATAGAGCTTGCCCAGCTTTTCATCCAGCGCCTTCGGACCTCCCCGCAGCACCAGAGTCACCAGCGCTCTGCCCCGGATCGGCTCCATGGGCTCTCGGATCACCAGTTTGCCGGACTTCGCAGACAGCTTCCAGTGGACCTGCCGCAGCTGATCACCGGGCCGGTACAAGCGCAGCTCATGCTGCTCCGCGAAGCCGCCTCCGGCTTTGGGCCGGAAGGCGCTGGCCCTGTAGCGCAGTACCTCCGGTGGATTTTCCATAGCCAGCTTTTCGGGACGGATGACCACCCTTTTTCCTTGCTTTTTCCAAACAGGCAGGGAGAACAGGCCAAGATAGTCCTGTACCCACACCCGCTTCGGGGTCAGCTCCCAGCCGCCGCAATGGGGTTCTTTCATAGACTGATTTCTGCGCAGCCGGGAGATCTGCCCTGTTTGCAGATTCCGACGCTGCACCCGTCCACGTACCTCCGCTACCGGATGAACACACCTCACGTGCCACTGCACCGGGCATTCTTCTCCTGTCTGCGCCCCATCCGGACAGTGCAGCTCCAGTACCGCTGTCAACATGGAAGGCAGGCTTACCAGCAGAGAAAACCATGGCAATGCCAGTGTGAATACCAGCAAAAGACCGCTGAGCCACTCCCGATAAGCCCAATAAAAAACCAAACAACCTGCCAATGCCAGCAGGTATCCCAACCGCCGCCAGAACATATCAGCGCAGCTTGGGTGCAGGCACATGGGCAAGGATCCGCTCCAGGATCTGCTGTGCGGTCACGCCCATACCCTCAGCCTGTGGCTGCAGCAGCAGCCGGTGGGCTACCGTCAGCGAAAAGACCTCCTGCACATCCTGGGGGATCACATAATCCCGGCCCCGCAGCTGGGCGACAGCCTTGGACATGGCAGTCACAGACAGGGTAGCACGTGGACTGGCACCCCGGAGGACCTGCTCATGGTTTCGGGTGGCTCCGATCAAGGCTACGATATAGCGCACCACATCTGTCCCCACATGGGTATCCGCCACCTGCTGCTGCATCTGCCACAGCAGCTGGGGTGTCATCAATTGGCTTAGTTTAGCCATAGGATCCTGTCCCTGCCGGTTCAGCACCATAGCGATCTCGTCCTTTGCGCTGGGATAGCCCAGACTCAGCCGGACCGTAAAACGGTCCATCTGGCTATCCGGCAGCAGCTGGGTACCGGCCGCGCCGGTAGGGTTCTGGGTAGCTATGACGGTAAAGGGCTTGGGCAGCGGATGGGTCACACCGTCCACCGTCACTTGCCCCTCTTCCATAGCCTCCAAAAGGGCGGACTGGGTACGGGAGGTGGCCCGGTTCAGTTCATCCGCCAAAAACAGATTGCACAGCACCGCACCGGGCTGATAGGTCATGCTGCCGCCAAGCTGGTTCATCACACTGTAGCCTGTGATATCCGAGGGTAATACGTCCGGGGTAAACTGGACGCGGTTATAGGAGAGTCCCAGGGTCTTGGAAAAAGCCAGTGCCATGGTGGTCTTGCCCACACCGGGAATGTCCTCCAGCAGAATATGGCCCCGTGCCAAAATGGCAGCCAGCACCCATAAGAGCACCTGGTCTTTCCCTACCACTACCTGCCGGATCTGTCCGATGATCCTCTGCGCGCCGGATAAAACAGCGGTATGTTCCGTCTGCATGGCTGCGCCCTCCTTCGTTTACATAATTTTTTCAATATTATACCAATCTTTCATAATAAGTGCAACAAAAAGTTACAAAATTAAGAAACTCTTCAGATTCTCCGCAAATTGGTATTTGTCGGGCAGAGCAATCGTAGGAACGGCCAATGGCCGTCCGTCCAATAATTGCACCTCAATTGTTGGAATTTCCGCAGGAAATGAAACGATTATCGCCTTGCGGCGATGCAATTTTTACAAAATTGCCGGACGCCCAATGGGGAGCGACCCGACCGCCGCCGGTGGCGGAAAAAGGGAGGGGAGCGAGTGGCAGCGGT
>JAZUQE010000163.1:0-31919 GCA_045605575.1 Faecousia sp.
ACTTTCTGGCCGGACAGAAAGTATCATAACCCTTCGTTCTTATTTCCCCCTGCTGCTCTATTCTTGTAGGAAGCTTTTCGAAGAAGTGGCTTTCCGAAAGAATGCCTATCTTCACAAAAAACCTATCAACGGGGATTCCAAAGGGGAAAGCGGAGGAAAACCTTGATCACACATCACCGGTCCGCTTTCCCCTTTGGTCGTCTGGGGAGTCCGGGGACCATACGAAAGGTCCCCAGCGGCTCTTTGGATACTTTCTGGCCGGACAGAAAGTATCCTATTCCCAGTAGCTTTTTTGCGGCGAAAAGCCGATTCCGTTTCCACGCAAAAAACGTCGCGTAATACCCGTAGGTGCTCAGGCAGATAGAACAAGGGAGGGTCAAGACCCTCCCCTACGGTGAAAGACAGTAGGTTGCCGCCCCTACGGAGGGCGTGGGAAGAAGATGTATGCCCCAACGGCGAAAAAACACGCAAAATGGCTAGGGGGATTCCAAAGGGGAAAGCGGTGGAAAGTCTTGATCACATATCGCCGATCCGATTCCCCTTTGGTCGTCGGGGGAGTCCGGGGACCATACGAAAGGCCCCCGGCGGCTCTTTGGATACTTTCTGGCCGGACAGAAAGTATCATCTCCTTCGTTCTTTTTCACGCCTGCTGATCCATAATCGTAAGTAGTATGTTTTTTGACAGACTGAAACCGGGTGCCTTCTTTAGGCACCCGGTTTGTGATTACCGCTGATATTCAAATACGAAATCGTAGATATCCACCGTATCGCCGTCTTCAATCCCCATTTCCTCCAGCCGGGCAAAGAGACCGCACTTGCGCAGTTGGATGTCGAAATAGTTTCTGGACTCATAGTCATCAAAATTGATGTTCTGGATCAGTCGCTCCAGCCAGGTACCGGTGATCAGCCAGGTATTGCCCAAATGCTCGATGACCAACTCCGTGGGATCACCGGCCTCCACCACAGGGGCCACATACTCCGGCTCATAGATGGTCACCGGCGGCAACGTACGCAGTCTTTCCGCCACCACCCGCATAAGTTGCCGGGTGCCCTGAGTCGTTCCCGCGCTGATCTCATACAGCTCAATACCCAACTCATCGCAGCGGCTGCGCAGCCGCTCTAAGTTGTCGCTCTCCGGCATCAGCAGGTCAGTCTTGTTGGCCGCCACGATCATGGGGCGGTTAGACAGATCTACGCTATAGTCATGCAGCTCCGCACAGATAGCATCAAAATCCGCTACAGGGTCCCGCCCCTCGCTGCCGGAAACGTCCACCACATGCACCAGCAGCCGACAGCGGTCAATATGGCGAAGGAAATCATGGCCCAGGCCAGCACCCTCTGCCGCGCCTTCGATGATACCGGGGATATCCGCCATGACGAAACTCACGCCCTCATCCACATAGATCACACCCAGGTTGGGGAACAGGGTGGTAAAATGATAGTTGGCGATCTTAGGCCGGGCATTGGAGGTCACGGAAAGCAGCGTAGACTTGCCCACATTGGGGAATCCCACCAGGCCCACATCCGCCAGCAGCTTCAGCTTCATGATGATATCCCGCTCTTCGCCCTTCAGTCCGGCTTTTGCAAACCGGGGCACCTGTCGGGTAGGGGTGGCATAGTGGGCATTGCCCCAGCCGCCCCGACCGCCCTTGGCGATCACGAAATCCTCTTCCGTGGACATGTCTACAATGATCTGATTCGTCTCGGCATCCCGGACCACGGTGCCTCTGGGCACCTGAATGATCAGATTCTCGCCCCGCTTGCCGCTGCACTTCATGCCGGCGCCGTTGTTACCTGCCTGAGCCGCATACTTGCGTTTATAACGAAAATCCAGCAGTGTGGACAGATTGTCGTTGACCCGCAGCACCACGCTGCCGCCATGTCCACCATCGCCCCCATCGGGACCGCCGGAAGCCACATATTTCTCCCGGTGGAAGGCCACAGCCCCATCGCCGCCCCGTCCGCCGATGACGGTGATGCGTACCTTGTCTACAAACATAAGATTACCTCCTTCTAAAAGGACAATACCCAATTACAAATTACAAATTACAAATTACGAATTACAAATTGCCGCACCGCAGCAGATTTATACTTTGTAATTTGTAATTTCTCATTCTCTGCGTTAGGGCCGTTTGACAAAAAAGCTGCCGCAAAAAGATTTTTGCGGCAGCTTTCAGGCTTTATGCGTGATTACTGTGCCTCGTACACAGAGCACTGACGGCGATCCTTGCCCATGCGCACGAACTTGACGGTGCCGTCAACCAGAGCAAACAGGGTGTCATCGCTGCCGATGCCGACGTTAACGCCGGGATGGATGTGAGTGCCTCTCTGGCGGACCAGGATGTTGCCGGCCAGAACGAACTGACCGTCAGGGCGCTTCACGCCCAGGCGCTTTGCCTTGGAATCACGACCGTTCTTAGTGGAACCGCCGCCCTTGTGGTGAGCGAAGAACTGAATACCAATCTTCAGCATGGTGTTACACCTCCAAAACTTCGATATAATCTGGATAATCTTCCCGCAGGCTGATCAACGTCAGCATCATGCCGGAGAGAACTGCCTGCACGGCATCCTCTTCGTCGCAGGAAGCGGGGAGGGTCAGGGTGATCCGAGCCTGCTCGTCCTTGACCCGTACTTTAGCCTTTGCGCCGCACACATCATTGATGGTGTCTTCGGCCATGGTCACTACCGCGGAAATGGCAGCGCAGACAATGTCAGCGCCCGCCTCAGCATAGCCGCTGTGACCGGAAACAGAGAAGCCGGTGATCCGATCGTTCTCCATGAAAAACTCGCATCTGGTCATACTTACAGTGCGATCTTGGTGATTTCCACCTTGGTGTAGGGCTGACGATGGCCCTGCTTCTTCTTCTCGCCCTTCTTGGCCTTGTACTTGAAGACGGTGATCTTCTTAGCCTTGCCATTCTTGACGACCTTAGCCTCAACAGCGGCACCCTCCACAACGGGAGCACCGATCTTGGAATTTTCGCCATCCAGAACAGCCAGAACCTGGTCGAACTTCACGGTAGCCTCAGCTTCAGCCTCCAGCTTCTCGATGTACAGAACATCACCCTCGGCAACGGTGTACTGCTTGCCACCGGTCACGATAACTGCTTTCATTTCTTGTTTCACCTACTTTATTTTGTGTAGTCTCGCTCTGTGGGCGGGTGCGTATGGGCGCACCAACTTGAGCCCATTCGATGCGGCTCGCCTATTTTACCATGGGATGCTATAAATGTCAAGAGATTTTTCACATATTTTCTTGCTTTTTGCCTGAGAATTTGTTATACTAACCCTGCATTCCCCTGTAATTTCTAAACTTTTTTGAGGTACTGTCCATGAAGCGTATGATTGCGTTGATATTGCTGCTTTCGGTGCTGCTGTCCGGCTGCACCCAAACGCCCAGCTTCCAAAAAACGCTCTTCGCCATGGACACAGTTATGTCCCTGCAGGTTTGGGGCGAGGAGGCCCAGCAGATCACTACTGATATTTCCGCACAAATCGCGGAACTGGAGCAGCGGTGGTCCGTCAGTGTGGAGGGGTCCATCCCCAACGCGCTGAATGCCGGGCAATCTGTGGCTGAGCCTCTGCTTTCCACCATTCTTGCCCTGTCAGAACGCACCGGAGGGGCCTTTGATCCCCGACTGGGAGCTTTGAGCGCCCTCTGGGGCTTCCGGGAGGATGTAAAGCAGGTGCCATCCCAGGCCCAGATCGAGGAAGCCAGAGCGCAGATCCAATGGGATTTCGGAGCTGTCATCAAGGGCTACGCCGGAGAGGCCGCCGTTTCCATTTTGAAATCTGCCGGTGCGGACCGGGCCATTTTGGACCTGGGCGGCAACATACAGACCTATGGCAGTAAGCCCGACGGCAGTCCCTGGCAGATCGGTATCCGTGACCCAGAGGGCCAGAGTTATCTGGGGATCGTCTCTGTCCGGGATACGATGGCAGTAGTCACCTCCGGGGACTACCAGCGTTACTTTGAAGCGGACGGTGTGCGATACCATCATATTCTGGACCCCAAAACCGGCGCGCCTGCCCGCTCCGGCCTTCGGTCCGTGACCGTGATCTGCGAAAGCGGCCTGACTGCAGATGCGCTGTCCACTGCCCTGTTTGTCCTGGGGCTGGAAGACGGTGTCGCCCTCTGGCGGGAAAGCAAGGACTTTGAAGCGGTGTTTGTCACAGATACCGGCAAGATCTATGCCACCCAGGGCGCTGCCCTGTCGGGCTGCGAATACGAGGTGATCCGGCGATGAAAACGAAAACCTGGATCGTACTGCTTGCAGTCCTGGCAGTGGTCTGCACCGGGCTGAGCGCGGTACTGCTTTGGCCCGGGCAGGCAGATTTCGCCGAGGTCTGGTCCGACGGCCGGCTGCTTTACACATTGGATCTTCGTATCGATCAGACGGTCACTGTGGAAACTGTCCGGGGAAGCAATACTGTCACCGTCTCCAACGGTGCCATTGCCGTTACGGCAGCCGACTGCCCCGACGGTTATTGCATGGACCGGGGCTTCTGCAGCGGCGGTGCCCAGATCGTTTGTCTGCCTAACCGCCTGGTGATCCGCTTCATCGGCGCACAACCTCTGGACGGCATTTCCGGCTGATTTTGCTAACCTCTGCTAAAAAAATGCTAATCTTTTTCACAAAATGATAATTTACAAAAATTATCAAAAAGCCCTTGACAAACTGCCTCAAAGACGCTATAATTGCTCCTGCACCTGGACGATTAGCTCAGCTGGCTAGAGCATCCGCTTGACGTGCGGAAGGTCATAGGTTCGAGTCCTATATCGTCCACCAAAAATCCTGAATGCGAGAGCGTTCAGGATTTTTACATTTTACCTCTTCACTCTTCACTTTTCACTAAAAACGCATTCCGGATTTTTGGAAGTAATAAGTAATCAGTGAATAGTGAAAAAGTAGTTTGCAAAGCTTTGCTTTGCACTTTTTACTTTATGACGGTATAATAACTATAAGGGATGAAAGTGATGAAAGAAAGTCCTTTAATGATTAAGTCCAAAGCGTTTGCTCTTGAAGTGATCAAGGTTTGCAAAGAATTGAGAGCGGCAAAATGCGAAAGTGCGCTTATCAATCAATTCCTGCGTTCCGGGACAAGTATCGGTGCAAATATTCGTGAAGCATTTTATGCTCACGGTCCAGCCGATTTCGTGGCAAAGCTTCAAATCGCTCTTAAAGAATGTTCTGAAAGTGAGTATTGGATAGAACTGCTTTTGGAAAGTGGATATTATGGCGATAAATTGCTATTGGAGCAATGCACTGAGGTTAAGCGCATCTTGATTTCCTCTATCAACACCGTAAAAGCAAAGCAGGAAAACAGAGCAAAAGAGCAGTAATTGTGCCTTATAAACAAGGAATGTGCTGTTATTCGATTGCAAAAACCGTTGATATTAATAGGTTTTTCCTTAAGTCCTATAAGAATACGCGTACCAAGAAAAACAGAGAGGCAAAAGCCTCTCTGTTTTGCTTTATTCGGCAGGTTAGGACTCGAACCCATCTAAATGCAATAGTCCAGTGGACTGTTGCTCGCCGGGTAGGGCCCCGGCGACACCTTAATTTCATCGAGTCCTATATCGTCCACCACAACAGTCCCCAGAGTCTCCGTGACCTTCGGGATCTCTTTTTACCTATCGCTGCCGCAGCCGCGGTTTGCACGGCAAGAATACAGCGAACCCATCGAATGGAAAAGGCGCAGAAAGGGAAGCAGGTTCCCCTTCTGCGCTTTTTTCTATAACGCTCTTTTTTCTCCTACTCTTGCGTCCAGTCTGTGATGATGCCGCCAACAAAACGGGCGTGCTTGGTCAGGTCATAAGCATCCACATCGCCGTCGCCGTCGATGTCAGCGCTCACCAGCGCCCGGCCGGCGACCGACTCGATACCACCCACATGACGGGCAAGCATGGTCAGATCGTAGGCATCCACATCGCCGTCCAGGTCCAGATCACCCAGCACGGCTCCGCATCCGGTGCAGATGCCACTGTCAAAGCAATGCTGCTGCAGGTATCCATTCTCATCCACACAATAGGCGGGATTGCTCTCGTGCACTGTGGTCAAAAAGCGGTCCGCATACTTGTAGTGCAGCCGGTTGATCAACTCGACCTGTTCCGCATCAATAGAAACCAGCGTGCTGGGAATGTGGATGCCGCCACACGCAGAAAGCAGGTTGTCGACGGTATGATCGGCGTACAGATCTGCCACTTCCGTATCATTCCACATAGCCTGCCGGTTCCAAGTAGTGACGCCCTCGGGGATGTTGATCATGCGGCCGTATCTTGTGGGCACAGCCACTACAGCAGTCATATCTTTGCTGTAAATAATACCATCCACACAGGTGTAATTGGGATTAGTATCTTTCACGACATAGTCCCGGATACCCGTGTAGCAATAGATCGCGATCGTCAGATTGGTTCCAACGTTCAGATTTCCAATATCCTCCCATACCACATACCGGTCATCATATACATCCACAGGCTCGATCACATAGGAATCCGGCAAAACCAGCGTTTCGATGTTGTAATTGCGGGAGAAGCTGAGCTCGCCCAGGAAGGTCACGCCCTCGGGGATCTCATAGATCCCCCCCGTAAAGGCCTTGTTCCGGGGGATCGCCAGCATCTCGGTCCCGTCTGCAGAATACAGGATGCCGTCGATGGCCACATAGTTGGTGTTGCCATCTGCCACCTTGAATTCCACAAAATCATTGGTGGCAAAATCGTAGATGGTGTGGGCATAGCCGATCTTCTCCACGCCCGAAGGGATGGTAAAGATCGCTCCGGCATACTGGGTAGCGTGATTCAGGAAACCCGCACTGATGGTCTTCAGACTGGCAGGCAACAGAATTTCTGATGCTTGACATAGCTGGAAGCACCAGCCGGAATTGATCACCTGGCTTAAGTCCCACGCACTCAGGTCGATCTTTTCCAACGCCCCGGTCCGGTTAAACATCTTATACATATTCTGAACCGCACCGGTATCCCAGTTTTCATAGCCAACAATGGTGGATAGGTTGCTGCACCAGTCGAACAAATAGCGCATATCCGTCACAGCAGACGTGTCCACCCCGGTCATATCCACCGTTTCCAGTGCCTTACACCCTGAAAACAGATATGCCATGGTATCGTCCTTGAATTTCACGCCTTCCGCGAGCTTCACAGAAGTAAGGCTGATGTTGTCACGCAGCACAGAAGCAGAATCCAGCACAGTCGTATAAAGCTGATCTTCCACCATGTATCTCGGCAGGACGGTGATATTGGAAGCAGTCCCTATATATTTTGTCAAAGTGACCGTACTGCTTTCCGGATCCAGGGTATAGGTGTAGTTCTGCAGACCCAAGGTAAGCTCTGACACAGGCTGAACATACAGCTCGCCTCCTGCTTCCTTCCACATTGGCACACAGACCGCAACCGCGTTTTCCGGAACCTCCAGGTAACCCTTCTCGCAGAACTCCGTATATACCTGATCCGCGCTCATCGAGATCAACACGCCGCTGTCTGTAAAGAAGGTGACACGAATCCCGTTGACAGGGCCGCTATTTGCACCGGATTCCCGGAAAGAAGACACAATCAGGATGTGTTCCGGGGTAACCGGGATCGTAACGGACCTGACCTGGCCCGAGCTGTGCACGCCCCATCCTGTGGCAGTATAGTAGTCGTCATCATGCTCCAGTGCGGGCCACAGATTGATCTGCCAGTATCTGTCCGGCAGCGGCTGCAGATGCTCGCTGAGGAATTTGCCTTGCGCGGTGATCACCAGATCACCGGTCACTTCTTCGATGGATATCTTTCCATAGGTGTAGCAGCTTTCAGTGATATCCACACCGCCCATCGTGACAGTTACGGTCAATCCTTCCCCTGTCAACATCTCTTCAAACCGATTTCCTGCGGAAATGCCCTTGTAGTGGCCAAGAGAAGCCACTGCATCGGTCAGTTCGTGACGAACGGAATAAACTATGTGTTCGCCTGTCTCTACCGCGCATTGGGTAAGAAGCGCGTCCAGCACTGCATGGGTGATCAGATCCATTCCCACCGCGCCGGGATGGATACCGTCGGGCAGGTGCGCTGCCGTCACACCGCTGCTGCGCAGATCCACATAAGGAATCCGGTAGTACTCGCAGATCTCGGCCATGACCGCGTTGCCCTGTTCCAGCTTTTCATTGGAATAATAGGTTTTGGTATAGGTAGGAAGCATCGCAACGATCACGGCATCCGGATAGTAATGGCGTATCCGCAGCAGGGTATGCACAAAGCCATCTGCCAGATTATCCCACTTCTTGGTGGTCAGATCCACCGCCGTCGGCGCATGTTCGGGGTCGAAGGTGCCGACCTTGCTGACATGGGCCAGGTCATTGGTACCGCCGTAAAGCAGGATCACATCCGGCGTACCGTTGCTGCCCAGGTTCTGAATGCGAGTCAGGTTGCTCATTGCTGCATTTTCGCCGCTGTCACCGGTGGTCACCGACACCGCACCGCATAAGGTGGAACCGCGCCAGCTGTCGTTGATGCCCAGCTTTGCATCCAAACCGTCGATCACCTGCATCCACCAGGTCTCGTTCACATCGGTGAGCAGATCAGCCTGGGGATACCGGGGCAGATGCTCCCGGTTAAAGCCGTCCGCCACAGGGATGTAGCCCGCAAAGGTGGAAATGGAGTCGCCCATAATGGAGATGACCTTGCCCCGGTAGCTTGCCAGATTGGGATGAGCTGCGCCGCAAACGGTGCAGAGGCCGTTTTCGTAGGTGTGGCCATTTCCAGCCATCGCGCGGCTTTCCGTGGCGGTGCAGACAGAACAAACCCGCTGTTGTTCTCCGCTGTAACAATCAGGATACCGGGTGGTGATCCAGCTTCCGTAGCTGTGGTCATGGTCATCACGCAGATGGTTTTGAAGCAATCTGTTTTCGATGGCCTTGGCCATCATCTGATGGCCGACTGTGCCGGGATGGGCACCGTCGCCGCCGAATTCTGTGACCGTGTTATCATCCGCGCTGTTATAGTACAAGCCGCTGACCAAATTGAGGTCGATCACCGG
Source organism: Faecousia sp. (assembly GCA_045605575.1). GTDB lineage: Bacteria > Bacillota > Clostridia > Oscillospirales > Oscillospiraceae > Faecousia. The sequence continues at coordinate 9,030 of JAZUQE010000163.1, forward strand.
GATGTCATACAGAGCGCAGACCTCAATGATGGCATTGCACAGATCCCGGAGGGTGTAGCCATGAAGATTGGTCTTGCTTTGATCCCAATTCCTGGTGGAAGACACAGAATTATTCCAGGAGGTGATGACGGGAGTTAGGAAATAGAACTCCGTGTCTTTCAGAGAATCCAGCTTGCGCAGCTCTGCGATCCGCTGGCACCACATATGGGCAGCGCCGTAAACGGTGGAGGTATCCGTAGAATCGATGCTTCCGAGGGCGTAGTAACCATTCCGGGCCTGGACAAAGTCATTGATGCCAATAAGGATCGTCACCACATCCGCTCCGGCGAGATTGCTCTCTGTCAGCTTGGCGATATTACAGGTTGCGTGGCCGCCGGCGCAAAGGGTGGTTCCGCTGGTGCCCAGGCGGATATAGTCCATTTCCAGGGACTGGGCAAGCAAGGTCACATAGTCGGTTTCATCACGGGTGACACCAACGCCGTAGGTAATACTGTCGCCAATGCAGGCAATGGTTTTGCCCGCGTAGGGATTGGGTGCCTCACCACCGCAAATGGTGCAGACGCCGTTTTCGTAGGTGTGGGTGTGTGCCGTTTCCATTACCCGAATATACGCTATGGAAGCATTGGTGAAGCCATGGGTATCCGTTCCCATATACGGGAATACAAAATTCTTGCCGGAAATCCAGTTCGATGCGGCGTTTTGATCGGTTGTGCCTAAATAATAGTGGTTCATGGGCCCAATCTCGATGCCATCTACAAACAGATACACCATATTGCTGCCGTCTGCGGCAATGCGGTTTTCCAGGCGATAGGTATGGGGTTCGGTCCAGTCAATGCCATGATCCCCCAAAGCAATGCCATAGTTGTGGCTGCCGGTGGATGTTTTTTCACCCATTGCGATCAGACCGTTTTTATTGCTCTTGAAAATATACCTGGCGTTATACTCTGCATTTACATCTGTGGAGGTAAAGATTCTTGCACCGGTGGAACTGCCACTGTTCTGGAAAGTGCCTTCACACAGCCACTCTACCGACCAGGGTTTGTCGCTTTCCAGCACAACCGCCTTTTCCAGGGCGTAAGCGGTATTGGTAAAGACTCCGTCTGTGGTGGTGCCCGCTATTTTCGTCAGTGCATTCTCACCGATTGCGCAGGCAAGATCAGTTCCGTCAAATGTCCAGAAGTAATTCTGCGGAATATGGATATTATCCGCAGAAATTGTTACATCGGCAGTAACCGAATCGATCGATACCGTGCCGTTGGCATAGGCTGTGGATGTAATATCCTTACCACCCATGGTGACCGTAACGTGCATCGTATCGTCGCTTGTCAGGTTAACGGAAAAGCTATCGCCGCTTACAACAATCTTATTGTCACCATAGTCAGCGGTCACGCCGTCCAGTTGGAAGGTAACCGTGTGTGTGTCGATTATATATTCCGTATTGGAAACCAGAGAACGCTTAAATGCCTCAGTGTATGCATCCATGCCCAGCTTATTGGGATGCACACGGCCATCACCAATGTAGGTATCAAAGCTATCCATAGTAATGACACTGCCGTAAATATCGACAATGTGTGCATCAAAATGCTCCACGACCTGCTTCAATTCTGCATTGAAGGACCGGATCAAATCATCGGTGCCGTCAACACGTTGGGAAATATTCAGATAGTAGACCTCTGCATCGGGATAACGGATGGAGATCTTGTGCAGCACGATTGCCGCTGCTTCAAGAGAAGTAGTCGGCTTGGCATAGGTATAGCTGCCATCCTCATTCGGCACAATCAATTCAGCATAGTTAATATCTGCCGTTCCCAAAGTATCCTTATAATACTGGAAATCATTGGTGCCCATCTGGATAGCAATAATATCGGGCGTTTCCCCTTCGTTGTTATGAAGCTGAACACAGCGATCCACATAGGCACCGACCGTTCCGTTGCGCTCATACAGCAAAGAGGAACCACTCCAGGAGTTGTTTACCAACAGTTCCAGACCCAGGTCGTTTGCGGCCTGCATCCACCAGGTATCACCGGAATATACACCGTGCTGTCCCTCGGTGTAGTACACCGCATTCTCCCCAATGGTAGCGTTGTAAGCCGTGTTGTTGGAAATGCCGGCATAGGTAGAGATGCTGGCACCCAGAATGGATATCGTCCTGTTTTCCAGGGTCTTGCTGTCTCCGCAAGCGGTGCAGATGCCGTTTTCGTAGGTATGGCCCAAAGCATTCACATAATCAGCTACATAACCATCCCCGCAAGCGCAGGTATAGGTAGTATACCCCTGCTCGGTGCAGGTGGGGGCTGTGACGGCGGCGGTGTAGGCATGCTTGTGTTCATTGGGATCCTCAACGAGAATGTAGTCTAATACATGATCCGAGTCCCGATTATCGAAATCAAATGCACTCTCATCACATTTTTTCAGTACAAGTCCGTAATAACCGTTCTCTGCTACGGTATAAAAAGTCGCGCTGTTCCAACCATTCTCCGGATAATATCTTGAATAATGGGTCGAATCCGCACCGTCTGTCTTGGCCAAAGCCCATACATATTCTCCGGGCAGCTTGAACGTTACCGTCTGTCCTTTTGATAAATATAGGTTGGTGATCGAAGATGCCCGCGTGGGGTCATTGGCATAGCTGCTGACAAATTTATTGCCATGCTGCAGCAGAACATCTGCTCCATCCTCCTCACCGGCAGCGCCATCAGCGTTTTTATTAGGGATCGTAAGAAGACCTCGGCAGATCAAATCGGCAATCATTTCATGCCCAATTGCATTGGGATGCAAGCCATCAGGCATGTAAGCTACTCTGTCTGCACTGTCAGACGGATCAACCGGGTATTCCTTGTACAGGTCGATGATCGGCACAGAATATTTTGCGCAAACCGCCTTGATCGCATCAACATAGTCAGACAAGGTATGCCCTCTGCCGTTAGCAATATGATCATAGGTAAATTGTGTACCCAAGATCTTGCTGGAACCAAATCCGTAACGGTGGAGCGGCGTTACAAACACAAGCTGACTATCAGGGTGTTGGGCCTGGATCCCGGGAATGATCACGTTTAATGCGCCATAGAAGGAAACGTCCGTTGTATCTGAGGGACTTCCAAGGGGCGTTTCGTGACCATAGTCATTCGTTCCCATAAATACCACAATCAAATCCGAATCCGGAATGGAGGAATAACGGTGAATCAGTGGGGAATTGCCGGAGCCATAATCCGACTGGGAGCTGATGCAGGAGCCTGCCACGCCCATGGCCAGCACAGATTGAAACACGCCCTTTTCATCCATGCAGGTATAGTACGGCTTATCCGTCCCAGTGCCGTAGGTAATGCTGTCGCCCAAAAACACCGCAGATGCGCCCATCCAATCTGTGGCGCTGAGGTCTCCTGCACCGCAAACGGTGCAGATGCCGTTTTCGTAGGTGTGAACGCACTCCGAAATCAGAAGATACTCCATGGCATAATCAGTCAGCGGATGGGAAGAAGAACCGAGATACTTGACAGAAAAATCCTGGCCGCAGATCCAGTCGCCGGTGGTTCCCTGGGCTGTGCCTGCTACATAATAGTCCGTCATTGCGCCGATCTCCGCGCCGTCTACCAGCAGGTATACCATGTTGCTACCGTCCCCGGCAATGCGGTTCTCCAGGCGGTAGGTATGGTTCGAAGCACCGTCGGAATAGGTTAAGCCGTAGTTATTGTACTTACTTCCATCATGGGTGCCAAACGCGTTCAGATAGTTTCCGGCCCGGCGGAAGAAGAACGGTGCGGCACTGGCTTCCCTCTTCTGCGACAGCATAAAGCCGCCTGCGCCCTCTCCCTTCCATTCCACGACCCAGGGCAGATCGTGACGAAGAACTGCTTCATCAGTAAGCTGATAACGGGTATCGGTAAATACGCCATCGGAGCAGCTTCCGGAGAGCTTTGTGAGGATGTTTTCCGTATTGCCGGTGCTGATCAGATCGCCGTTCCGATATTCCCACTTGAAGCTTTGGGGCTCACGATTCGCGGTGGCGGTAATGACAACGTCACCGGTGACGGCAGGAATGAAGATCTCGCCGTTTTCAAAACAGCTTGCGGTAATATCCTCCTCACCCATGGTGACGGTGACGCACAGATCGAAATAATTCTCCTGCAGGGCCAGGCTGGCACGATAAGCCTCGCCGCTGATGACAGTTGCCGCTGCGTTTTCCGTGGTCACACCTTTATATTCACCGGAAACGCTGCAAAGCTCCACTTCCCGGCCCAGCATGGTGCGTACCACCGCCTTGGTCATCTGGTCCATGCCCAGGGCATTGGGATGGACGCGTCCATCCGCCATGTACATATCAAAAATCTCCGCCTGGGCATCTATGCCGCAATTCTCCAGATCCACATACGTAAAGCCGAAGTGCCCGATGATCTCTTGCAGCTGGGCATTGAACGCGGTAGGCTGCCCCACATCCGCATAGCTGTCTTCTTTATCCGGGCTCCGGCGGGCAGTCATACCCAAACAGTAGATTTCCGCATCGGGATACCGCTGCGCCATCTTGTGAAGCATGATGGCATAGGCCTCGCAGGTGGTCGCAGGTGAGGCATATGTATAGGTGCCGTCCCCACCTGCGGCGATCAGGGTATCATAGTCGATCTCGGCGCTGCCAAGGGTACTCTGGTAGTAACTGAAATCATTGGTGCCCAGAAATACCAGAATGACATCCGGTTCCTCCCCGGTAGTATCATTGTGGAGCTGGACACAGCGGTCCAAGTAGGCTCCCACTGTTCCGCTGCGGGTGTGCAGCACACAACTGCCGCTCCAGGAATTGTTCACCAGCAGTTCCATATCCAGAGCGTCAATGGTCTGCTGCCACCAGGTATCGTGCCGCATCACTCCGCTGGTGCCGGAATAATAAACCGCGCTGTTCCCCAGAGTGGAATTGGCGGAGGTGCTGTTTGACACGCCACCCATGGTGGAAATGCTGTCACCCAAAATGGAGACAGTCTTTCCCGCAAAGCACGTGTCTTCTAAGTCCGCAGCATGGGAGGATAGTGCCATTGGCGGCACGGCTCCTGCCAGTATACAAAAAGCCAACAACAGGCTCATCGTTCGTTTCAAAAAAATACCCACAAAAATGCCTCCAAAAGTATAGCTTTTCAGAACAAATGAAACCATTCGCAAAGTTTTATTGACGCAGCAGATACTTTACAAATAAAATATACGCGTTAAATAAACTTTATTATTATTGACAATCAATTGCCAGCTGATATATAATAAAGTCACTGTGAACCATGGCACCTGCACAACGCCTTTGCTCTGCTTAGCGGACACCATTGTACAGGCAAGAACATGTATCATAGGGCTTATTCTCTCAAATTTTTGACAGAATTCCGGTAAACGGGATATCCACGCAGAGATATCTCCCGGCAAACCATACCGGGCTCGGTAATACGGTGAAGCAAAAGCTGAACAGCCGTTTTTCCCATTTCCTTTCGAGGAACATGATAAGTCGTCAATTCTGGTGAGACCATAGATGCAATCAGCTGATCGTCAAAGCCCACAACAGAGATATCCTCCGGGACGCGGATCCCACGGGACCGGAGAATGCTGATCAGTGTGGCCGCGCTTCCGTCATTGGCGCAAAACCATGCTGTAGGAAAGGTCGTAAGTCCATCCAGATGCTGGGATAATTCATCAAATTGACTGAGCAGCGACTGTTTTGGAGAATCTGCAAGGATACAACTTCTGCGGTTAGCGGTCAATCCGTTACGCGTCAACGCATTCTGGTAGCCCACCCATCTTCCGTAAATGCTGGATGTAACATGGATAGACCCAATAAAACCAATAGCAGTGTGGCCGCAATCGATCAAGTGCTGAACCATCTGATAAGCGCCGCATTCATTGGCAGATAGAACGCAGTCCACATCAACGGTGCGGTAGCTTTCATCCACGGAAACACAGGGCAGGCCGGTATCCACCAGCTGCTGCATGTATCCAGCGGCCACCTGGCCCACAACGATCACACCGCCGACATCCGTTTCATTAAACATCGTCGGCAGACTTCCGGTTTTTTCCATTGCGTCACTGACGCTGGTGATGCTCGCCGAATGGCCATGCTCCTGGATCGCTTTTTCGATCGCCCAATAAATATTGGGATAGAACGCAGTATCATCCTGGATATACTCGGGAATCAGCACTGCAATATTCAGTTTCCCGATATTGCTCTTTTTAGCCGGTTTCACATATCCCATTTCCTTGGCGACCCGGAATATCTCCTTGCGCACAGACTCGCTTACGCCGGCTTTGTTATTGAGTGCAAGGGAAACTGCGTACTTGGAAACACCGACCTGGTCGGCGATGGTTTGCAAAGAGACAGCTTTTTTTTGTTTAGGCATGGCGTGACTCCTATCATCCTGATCCTGTTTTTCTTCATTTTACTTTACAATATATTTATTGTCAACCTCTCACAAAGGGAAATTAAGAAGAAACAGCAGTCGGTATGATGCACATCTAAGTTAACAAGGTATACCACATGATTCAGAAACGAGGTTTATGCTATGAAACAGCTATTATCCGGAAAAGATTGGCTGGTATCCCATTTTTTACCCAACGAAGTGGATCCGGCCGTTGGCTGGATCCAAAAAATCTCTCAAGGCGAACTGTATGGAGGCTCCTTTATTCCGGCGGTAGTACCCGGTGATGTACAGTCCGATGCCTTCGACGCACACCTGATCGATGATATCAACTACGGATTTGATGCCAGAAAGGCAGAATGGACCTATCAACGGGACTGGGTATACGTCAAGCACTTTACGCCGGAAAGCAGGGATTTCTCCCGGATCATGCTATGCTTTGACGGTGTGGATCACACCTGTGAGGTGTATTTGAACGGCCAATGGCTGGGCGGTCACGAAGGCGTATGGACACCGTTTCGGTTTGATGTCACGGAGCATCTGCGGATGGGGGAAGACAACGTTCTGGCTGTCCTGGTGCGATATGCGCCGCAAGCGGAATGCCAGTGGGGTGCCACATCCGCCGTGCGCCACTTAAAGCCCCGCTTTGCCTACGGCTGGGACTGGTGTATGCGGCTCGTCCCTCTTGGCATCATTGACGATGTTTACCTTCGGTTCGAGCAGAATACTACCATCACGGATCTTTCTGCCCGTGCAGAGGTGGACTATCGTGCAAAACAGGCCGTACTGCATGCAAAGGTCGAATTAGATGGTTCCCTTATGCAAAATTGCGTGTGCTTTACGCTGGTCCACCCCGACGGCACCACGCAAAGTCAAACCGTATCCGGCAGCGGTGGGCAGCTGTGTGTGGATTTTGAAATTCCCAATGCCCGTCTGTGGTATCCCAACGGTATGGGCCAGCAGCCCATGTATTCTCTGGAGGCAGTATTGAACAACGATTGGGACCATTGCTGCATCCATACCGGTCTGCGTCATGTGGAGTGGAAGCGTACCACGGGTGCCGGCGAGGACGCACTGCCTTATCAGCCCTACATCAATGGCCGAATGGTGTACTTAAAGGGTTTTAACTTCACTCCCATCCGCCAGCTTTATGGCCGCGACCAAACGCAAGCCTATCAACGGCGCATAGAGCTGGTGCGCCGAAGCGGTGCTAACTATTTGCGGATATGGGGCGGCGGCCTGTTGGAGCGGGAAGCTTTTTATGACCTGTGCGACAGAGCAGGTATTTTGCTCATGCAGGAGCTGTTCCAATCCTCCGCAACCAGCAACAATCATCCTCCCCGGGACGAAGCTTACACGCAAATGCTTGTTTCTTCCGTGGAAGCTGCGGTGCGAAAAAAGAGAAATCACCCGAGCCTCATTGCCTGGTGCGGCGGTAATGAGCTGTGCTTACGGGGAAATTACCTGGACACGAAAGGAAATACCTTACAAGAGGGTATCGAAGGCAAGGAAGGATTTGCCTGTGATGTTCGGATGATGAAGTGGGTCCCTCTGGATCCGGAATATCCTACGCTGGCGGCCATGAGAGAGGTCATCAAGCAGATGGATCCCGACCGGATGTGGTTCCATACTTCCGGCTCCGGACCGATCACACAAAATGCCGGCATGGAGTTTATAGGCGGTGCCATGCATGACGTACACGGACCCTGGGAAGTGATGGGACCCACCGAGTTTTATACCTTTTATAACGCTATGGATATGATGAGCCACCACGAGGTCGGTTGTCCCAGTGTGGCTTCCGTACAAACTCTGGAAGCCATTACGCCCCCGGAATACCTTTGGCCTTTGGACGAAAAGAATCCCCTTGTAAACTACCGGGGACGCATGTTTGCCGGAACCTTTCATCGGGTGCAGCAATTCTTCGGCGAACTAAAGGACTACAGGACCTACGCGCTGACCAGCCGGTTCCTGCAGTGGGAGCAGTACCGGTATCTGCTGGAATCACACCGCCGCCGCAGTCCCCGCTGCGCCGGTGCGGCTCTGTGGCATCTGGGTGAGCCCTGGCCCAATGTGGTAGAAAACTGCGTTATTGATGGTTATGACCAGGTAAAGCCCTCGTACTATGGTATCCGCGCCGCTTTTCGTCCTGTACATATTGCCGCAAAATATGATTCGGTGATCCACAAGGACGTGCTGAAGGCGGAGATCACGCTGTATAACACTACAACAGCAGACTTCTGCGGAAGTATTCTTCTGCAGCTGTATACCATGGATGGCACCTTGCTGTGGGAGCAGCGTGTAGCTTGCAGTGCAAAACCGGATACGGTCGTGCCTGCCGCTGCTGTCTTTGCATACAAAGACCTGCCCGACGGCCTTTTCTACCTGCGGCAAACCCTGCTGGATGAAGCCGGGAACAGCCTCGACTCCGGTTACAGCATCCATTCCACCTATGCTGTACCCTATGCCCCTCTGCTGACTCAGCCTGAATGTGAAATTGCGGCATATTGGGAAGAAAACACGCTGGTTTTGGAAAATAAGGGCGATTATGTAGTATCTGCACTCACCCTGGAATGTGGCAATGCCAACCATGTATTCTTCTCCGACGGTTGTATGATGCTGCTGCCGGGTGAAAAAGCCAGGATTCAAGTAGAGGGACAAAGCAAGGGCAACCTTTCCCTGTACCTGTCCGGCTTTGGCGTAACCTACCGCAAGCTGCAATAGACCACAATATAAAGCGCTTCCTCATGGATAGCTATCAACCGATCGAGAAACCTGAAATAGAAATGGAGGATATCATAATGGGTAATATTTCCTTTGGCACCAAAGCTGCTATGTTTTGCTTTGCAGAAGACAGCGGCATCTTAACCGGAATACATACACCCTTCGGACAGTTTGCGGCAAACAGCTGCCTTTGGAAGATCTGCGCGAAAGACCGCATATATACGATCGCGGATATGGAAGCCTTTTCCTATGCATATTCGCCCAAGCTCCTGAATCTAAACTGGAGCGGTCAAGGGATCCGAGTTACCGTTCGGCTGGTGCTGGTCTCAGAAACCGTTCGCTGGAAGATCTTTGTGGATATGACGGATCAAACGCCGGCAGAGCAGGTTCTGTTCCCTGTTTTGGAGGGCTTGACCTTCGGCCAGGAGGAGTATTTGCTCCTGCCGTATCAGAACGGTACGCTGATAAAAAATCCGGTTGAGAATCTTTTCAAAAAGAATGTGGAAATTCCTTTTTGGCTGGGCCGTGGACAGGGCGCTTACATCAACGAATATCCTGCAGGTTTTTCCTATCAATTTTTTGCCTATTATTCTGCACAAAACAATGGACTCTATTTTGCAACAGAGGACGCAGAGGCCTATATCAAGACCTTCGCCTGCCGGGCGAACGAAGGCGGTAAGGGTTGGGATTTTGAGGTTACCCATTATCCGGAGAATATTGGCACCGCCACCAGCTATGCGATGCCCTATGATTTTGTGCTGGAGACCTTCCAAGGCAACTGGGTCACTGCCGGACAGCGCTACCGCCGGTGGGCGATCCGGCAAAAGTGGTGTGGTGATAAGCTGTCCGAACGTCAGCTGCCGGTGGGCGTAACAGACGTGGATCTGTGGAGGATCAACCACATGAACTACGCCCTGGGAACCAGAACACAGGAGTATTTTGATACCTCTGTGCAGCTTGCCAAGCAATTGGACTGCACCCTTGGACTGCATTGGTACGGCTGGAATATGGGCGGTCATGATGTGGATTATCCGGAGTATATCAGCGACGAAAAGAAAGCGGAAGGCTGGCCCGCAAAGCTGGCAGACTGGAACCGCCGCTTCACCGAAGCCGGTATCTTTAAGATCCCCTATCTAAACTTCCGACTTTGGGAACAGAACACAAAGTCCTGGTCTGCAGAGGGTGCTTACGATGCCGCGGTCAAGGAACGGGACGGCAAGCCAAAGGTAGAGCCCTGGCATAATTATGGGTTGACGCCTATGTGCCCCGCCAGTGTGCTATGGCAGAAAACATGCCAGGGCATGTGTGAGGAATATGTTCTGGATCCGGGCTTTGATGGCGTATACATGGATCAGGTTGCTTCCTTTAATGCCAAGCTTTGCTTTGATCCCACCCACAACCACCCTATCGGCGGCGGTAACTGGTGGAACACATCCTATCACAGCCTTTTGCACAATGCACGCAGTGTGCTTGGGCATGATAAGGTAATCACCACAGAATCCTGCTGTGAGACTTATGTGGATGTTTTCGACCTTTTCCTTCTTCTGGATACCAACTTCCAGCGGATCGGCTTTAACACAGCCATGGGCGGCCTCTATTCCCAGTCGGTTCCCCTGTTTAACATGATCTACGGCAGCCACGCCTTGAGCTACGGCTCTATCTGCCGCTTCTCCGACGATCCCGCGAATTTTGCTTACAACCTGATCCGCAATACACTGTGGGGCTTTATTCCCACCGTAGAAGGCGGAGCACAGGAGGAACTGGATTCCCCCGCTTCTGCGGAACATTTGCGCACACTCAAGCAGGTAGTTGCATTCTACCAGGCCAATAAATCCATGTTCCTGTACGGACGACTGTTGGATGTGGCACAGTGCGGGCCGGAAACACATACGCTGGAATGGGAGATCGACGAAGTGGGTCTGAAAACAGAGTATATTCCCGCAGTAGAGGCGGCCTTGTGGGAGACGAATGACAGCAAACAGCTGGTGGTGGCATATAACTTCTCTGATTCGGACACGGTTGTTTCCGTTTTTGGCAAAACAGTCACGGTGAAAGCAGGCTCCTTCCATATCGGTTGATCCAGGAAGTTTGATAACAAATCCGGAAACTCAGCAAAATTGGCTGAATACCGGTATATCCTGAACCGGCGCTCGCCAAAGAAAGGGCGCGCTGCATGTGCAGCGCGCCCTGTTAGTATTGCAGATGGGTATACTTTTTGGCACACTGAAAAACAGCGGCAGCTAAAGCTGCCGCTGTTTTGCTTACTTCTTGCGGAAGGACTTGCAGTCGGTGCAGGACTCCATGGTGGGATTGGTCTCGTGGGTACCCACCAGGATGCGCTCCAGAGAGCAGAAATTGGCATCCTCGCAGTGATAAGCGCACTGCTGAACGGTGCACTCAATGCACTTATTGGCATGGCAACTCATGGTCAGTTCCTCCTTCATTTCAGATTCAATGATAGTATGACCATGAATCCAAAAATCATTTATACCATTTATTGCCAGCTTGCTTTGACTGCCTCCAGGGCCGCAATGCCGGCGCAGGAAATTTCTTCCGTGACCACCGGGCTGGTAAGCAGACCCTTTTGCAAGCATTCAGCAATGTGACGGGCTTCATAGACCAGCTCATGTTCACAGGGGAATTCCACGGTTTCCGGGGCTTGACCCTCAAGGTGGAAGGTAGCTTTTCGGGCTTTCCAGTATTCCGGTAATTCTACCCAGCCCTTCGTGCCGAAGATCCGTGCGGTATTGTCAAGCTTCGCCCGGGTACTGTTTTTCGCAGAAAACAGCACTCCGCTTTTCGTGCTGCCTGTGAGCACATACTGCCACTCTACGCCGGTATCCAGGCTGCTTTTTATGCCTTGGATCCGGGCGATCGGGCCAAAAAGCCAAGTCAGCAGCTGCACGGCATAGATCCCGCTGGAAAGCAAGGGTCCGCCACCTGCTTGCGCGTCAAACATCCAGGCATTGTAGGCCGCGGGAAAGCTGTGGCTCAGCTCTGCCATATAGATCTGTCCCAGGTCGCCCGCGAGGATCCGTCTTTGCACAGCTTCTACAGCAGGCAAAAACAGCATTTTCTCCGCCTCCATAAAAAACAGCTGCTTTTCCCTGGCCAGCGAAAACAACTCCCGGGTCTGAACTTCATGGACCGTGCAGGGCTTTTCACAAACCACATGCTTGCCATGCTCCAGCGCCGCCTTTGCCCAGGTATAATGCTGGGCATTCACATTGGAAATATAGACGACATTGACATCCTTATCTTCCAGCAGCTCTTGATGGCTGCCGTAATACCGGGGGATCTGCCACTGAGCGGCCTTATCCCGTGCCTTTTCCGGGCTTCGGGAGGACAGCGCCAGGATCTGACCTGCCTGTGCCGCCCGCACGGCCGCAATAAATCTGGGTGCAATAGACGAAGTACTCAAAATTCCGTAACAAAGCTCCATAGAATATCCTCACTTGCGGCGAATGCCGGAGCGGCGCAGAAAATCCTGCCGCTGGGTGATCTCTTCCTTCGTGGCTGCTCTTGTGCCTTTAACCCAGTCCCGGATCAGACCGCCGTGGTTGGTCACGGCCCGGTAAGCCCGGACGCACCAGGCCGCAGGCAGAAGATAAGGCTTTCCCTTGACCCAGGGGAAGCGATCCTCCATTTCCTCCCGGGAATAAAACAGTCTGCCCATCAGCGCGGAGCTGCTGCTGCCGCCTTCGGACAGAGCTATCGCATTGAGCATGGCTCGCTGCTCACTTCCGTAGCTGCCGCTGGTGAGGATATATTCTTCCAGGTCCGCCAACAGTGGATACGATTTCCCACCGCCAAACCAGCAGTCCGCCAATGCTTCTATATGCTCGGCAAACTCCAACAGGCCGAACCGTTCCAACTCCTGCTCCACAAACGTCCGGTCTGCCTGGGCTTTTCGCAAATGGCGGTTGACCCATACATCCAGCACAAACCGGACACCCACGCCCCCATCCACAAAATGATTGGCAAGATGGCAGATGGTATTCAAGTAAAAGCCTTCCTCGGTTAGTTCCATGCCGCAGCCGTCAACGGGTTTTGCATACTGCCAACCGGGATTGATCTGGGTACCCACCGGCGTATCATGGTGAAGTAAATTGGGATGAAATTCCACACACAGCTTCCCGGGAAACACGAAATTCTTATGGTTGCCGTCACCCTCTATCGGCTTGCCCGACAGTTCGGCGGCAAGGGCATCGATGGCATCGTAATCCTGGGTATGCACCAGAATGTCCAGATCGGACATGGTACGCAAAGCTGGGATCGGATAATCATACTTCAGCACTGCGCCTTTCAGAAAAATATGGGGCACGTGACGGCTGCATAGCCCCACATTCAGCTGGGTACGCAGCTGATCCAACTGGGCGCTCTGGAAAATTGCATGCATATAGCCCATGCGCAGGGCATTCAGCTGCTGGTCCGCAATGGCGGTCAGGTCCGCACCGGATTTTTGCAGGCCGTCAAAAATCAGCGGTATTACTTTGTGTAAATCCGCCAGATGCAGCAGCCGCTCCCAGTTAACCTCCTGCGCCAGCGGCTCCGGGTTTCCGGTGATCGCAATGCGCAGCAGCGTGATCAGCAGTTTCTCTTCCTTCTTCATAAACTTTCCTCTTTTTCTGATTGCTAGAGGTATTGTACTACAGAATCCGGAAGATTACAACCATTTTGCTAGCAAAGCCGCAGACAACCTTCGGCTTGACAAAGCTCCATGGGTATGGTATAGTTCCGGGGTAAGTTGATACCGTTTTGTAACCAGATGTCATTATTTGAAAGGGGTTCGGCGAATGCAAGGTAGTTGGAAATGGTGTATGCGCCTGGCGATCGTGATAATATGCCTGCTGTTGGCAGTACCCGCCGGTGCTGCGGAAGCAACAGAGCTACCCAGCCAATATATGGTCGCAGTCCGTGCAAGCGCATCGGAACGCGCCGGGATCATCGGCTGGCTGCCAAATGGCCAGCAGGTAAGTGTGCTGGGCAGCAAGGATGCATACTACCGGATCGATTGCTATGATATGACCGGCTATATCCACAGCGATCTGATTCAGAAGGTGGATGATATCTATACGATCTGCGCCGGGACGGATCACGCTGACACCATCTTTTGGCCAACACTTCCGGAGGAAAAGGTCGAGCAGATGCAACAGAAGCTGACCAAAACTGCCTTATCCCTGCGGGGCGTACCCTACGTCTGGGGCGGCACTACACCCAAGGGCTTTGACTGCTCCGGTTTTACTCAGTATGTTTACCGCAAAAACGGACTGCCGCTCTCCCGTACCTGTGACGGCCAGATGCGCGCCGGTATGATCATCGCCAAAGAAGACCTGCAGCCGGGAGACATTATCATCTTCCAAGGGACCGCAGGGGTCCGAGGGGTGAGCCATGTGGGCATGTACATCGGAGACGGCAAGCTGATCCACGCCGGCTCCCGGGGAATTACAGTAGTAGAGCTGGCAAACAGCTATTTCACCCGCCACTATATGTGTGCCCGGCGGATCCTATTAACAAGTCCGCCCCAGGAGATCCCCAAAGCAGAGGCACAGGAAATGCTCTTTTGCGAACAAATCTTCTCGTAACATAACCGGCCTGCCGCGTTTGCGGCAGGCAGGCTTCGATAGGTCGCAGAAGCGCCTTGGGGTAAAATTGTACCTGACACGCTGTTGGGACATCCGGCAGCTTACATCTCGCTGACCGCTGCCACTTTCTCCCCATTGACCGTCCCTAAAAAGATTGTATATCCTTTGAAAGTCGCAAACACCGGAGCAGGGAAATCCTGCTCCGGTGCTGTATTTTAGGGGGATGTTTACTTAGCGGGGGTCACAGCAGTGACATGGGGCTGGGCAGCGTTGTACCAGTACAGGAAGCCCTCGACGTCGATCTTGTCGCCGATCTTCAGAGCCTCGACAGCCTTGTAGGTGTCCTCAATGCCGTTCATGTAGGCATTGACAGTGAAGGTGTAGGTAGCGCCACCCAGGGTGACATTGAAGTAGATGTCATCGCCCTGAGAACCGGAGCCATCCCACTTGTACAGGAAGGGAACGTCGTTGCCGTCAGCATCCTTGGAAGCAGCCACGGTCAGGCCCTTCACAGCGACCAGCTCGTTCATATGCTCAGTCAGAGCATCAGTACCCATCAGGGAGGTCACATCGAAAGCCTCGTCCACGATGTAGGAGCCTTCCAGGATCTTGTACTTGGCATCGGTGATCTCCACTTCACCGGACCACTCACTCTTGTAGCCGGTGACTTCGATCTTGGTGCCGGGAACCAGCTTGGCAGCCTCTTCCTCGGTGCAGGCCAGGTCGTAGATGTAGTAAGCGCCGTCCTTGGACTGGGCATAGATCTGGACGCAGCCATCCCACCAGGATTCCACAGCCTGAACATAGGTATGAACGGTGACTTCGGTATCCATGGCAGCAGCAGCAAACTCAGCGTGGGTCATAACGCCCTCGGGCAGAGTCTCTTCAGCGGGCTCGTTGTTGCAGCCGGCAAAAGCGACCAGCATGGTCAGAGCCAGCAGCAGAGCAAATAACTTTTTCATGTTACATTCTCCTTTTTTATGATGGCTGCTTTTCCCAGCAGCGCAGTTTCATTATACACCAATGTGCGCAGAAATCAATGTGTCTTTTGATTTTTTCTGGTTTTTCGTGCACCATAAACAACATAAGCACCCATACTTACCCAAACAATTGCCAGACTGACCAGCAGCGCCACCGCTCCCGCGGGCAGCTCGCCTAACTCCTCGCGACTGCCCTGCATGACGCGGATCTGATTGAGCCGATACAGCGACGTAACCTCCCGATACAGGTTGTCAATATAGGCATCGTCCACAGTCTGCTTCCGGCGAACGGACTTGGCTACGCTTTCGATCATCTGTCCCGCAGCATCGCGCAAAGAGGCGGAACCGTTGAACACCGGGGTAACAAAGGTATTGCCCACATTGTCCAGCAGCAGCTGTGTAGCCTGAAGCTTCACATCGTAATACAGCTCATTATCCTCACCGCTGCGGGACAGGTAATCCTGGTATATGGCAGACTCCTGGGCCTTGGTGGTCACCGGTGCGTAGCCCTCGGTTTGGGCATAGGCGATCTGCACCTCGTCGGTGAGCATAAACTGGGCAAAAAGCCAGGATGCCAGCACCTCCTGGGGATCTTCCTTATTAAAGACACACATGGAAGGCCCCTGGGAGATCATGGTGGGATCTTCCGGGTCCAGCTGGGGGATCGCCATGACTGCCGTTTCAAACTGCACCAGGGCATCCTCGCTGATGTCCAGCAGCGGCGCATTGGAGCCCATCCAGGTAGCGCCGGCAGTGGAGTCCACCGCAAAAATACACTGGCCCGCATTCAAGAAGTTAGCAGGATAGCTGGAGATCTTGAAGGTAGAGAAAGCACCGGTCTTAACATGGTCCGCAACGGTGAGCAGAAAATCCCGGGTGGTGTCATTGAAGATCTCGATGCTGCCGTCGGCGGCAGCATAGCCCGCGCCTGCCTGGCGCAGATACTGGATCATCATATTGTCCGTGGACTTATAGAGGAAGGGGATCATGACGCTCTGGCCGTTGATCTTGTAGGTGCCGTCGGCGTTTTTCTCGGTAGCCGCTTCGCTGACCTCCCAGATAAACTCCCAGGTCAGCTTCTCCGGCAACGTGTAGCCCAGCTTTTCCACGAAGGTCTTGTTGATATAGCAGGCTTCCGTGGAACGCATATAGGGCAGGGCATACTGCTTCGTGCCGATCTTGCCCTCGGAAAGAAACTGAGGGACGATCTGATCGACCGTCGGGCCGTCAAAGCGCAGCTGCGTACCTCCCAGGCCATAGGCAGGGTCTGCCATCAGCGTATCCAGAGCAACCACCGTATTGGGGTCGGACAGATAGGTGGCAATGTGGTCCGGGTAGGTAATGCAGACATTAGGGGTGGTGTCTGTGGAGATATTGGTGATCACATCGTTGTAGATCCGGCCATAATCCGTATACAGCCGCAGATTCACCGTGATATTGGGGTAAAGGGCCTCAAAATCGGCGATGGCCTTGCGGTACAGGTCCGCCTGGGTCACATTGGTATCGTTTTTGGCCCAGAAGGTGATCTCGTACTGCCGGGAGGTGACAAACTGCTCCGGCATCACAAAAGCCGTTTTGCCCCTGCCGCCATGGCAGCCGCCCAGCAGGGTCAGCAGCAGCAAAAGCACCAGGCAGATAGAAAGCTTTTTCATCCCTTGGTACCTCCCCGGGCAACGCCCTCCATGATCTTCTTCCGGAAGATCAGAAACAGCACGATCAGCGGCACGGAAATGACCACCACCGCAGCCATCATAGCCGGGATATTCTCACGGCCAAAGCCATTTTCCCGGATCTCCTGGATGCCGTTGGACACCAGGAAGTAGTCGGGGTCATCGGTGATCAGCCGGGGCCAGACGTAGGAATTCCAGCACTCGATGACCTTCAGGATCGTAATGGTCACCAGGGTCGGCCTGCACATGGGTACCAGCACCTTGAAAAGGTATTTCATATCCGAGGTCCCGTCGGCCTTGGCGGCGTAGTACAGCTCGTCCGGCACCTGAGCAAAGTTTTCTTTCAGCAGGTAGATGTAGAAAACAGAGGTCACGGAAGGTAGAATCAACCCCAGAAAGTGGTTGCGCAGGTCCCAGTCGGTAATGGTGACGAAGTTAGTAATGACCACCAACTCTGTAGGGATCATCATCATGGACAAAAACAGGGTAAACGCCAGGTCCCGGCCCTTAAAATCCAGCCGGGCAAAGGCGAAGGCTGCCAGCACGCTGACTACCAGCATAGCGGCGGTAGTTGCCAGGGTAAAGATCAGCGTATTGAGCAGATACTGGCCCAAAGGCACCGTAGTGAAGGCATCCACATAGTTTTGCAGGGTCGGTGACAGGGTAAAAAACTGCGGGATATACTCGGCGTTATAAGAGCTGTAGCTCTTGACAGAGCTTAAGAGCATCCAATAGAAGGGAAACAGCACGATGATCCCCCACACCGTCAGCAACGTGTAGGTCACGCTCTTAGAGGCCCTGTGGCGCAGCCGGGCATTCTTTTCCAGCCTGGAATAATCCGGATTGTTAGCCAAAACCCACACCTCCTTAATAATGCACGTGTTTCTTGCTGACCAGCAGATTGATGCAGGTGATGGTCAGCACGATGGTGAATAGGATGATCGCAGCAGCGGACGCGAAGGAGGGGTAGCCGCCGGAGTTTCCGTAGAGCATGTCATAGATATAACCTACCAGGGTGTTCATTTCCGCGGCATTCAGGTCTGTGCCGAAGAGAGCTACCGCGTCCGAATAAGCCTTAAACGCGCCGATAAAGCCGGTGATCACCAGATAGAATACGGAAGGCGAGATCATAGGCAGTGTGATCCGGGTAAACAGCCGCATGCTCCGGGTACCATCCACCTTGGCTGCGTCGTACAAATGCTGATCCACGCTGGCCAGGGCGCTGGTCAATATCAGAATTTTGAAGGGCAGCACCACCCAGACGGTATAGAAGCACAGCACGAACATCTTCGCCCAGTAGGGTCCGGTGATGAAATCTACGCTTTCGCCACCGAAGAAATGGATCAGCAGATTGACCATGCCGTCGGTGTAAGGGGTTTTCTTAAATAAGATCATAAACACCAGGCCGACCGCCAGGGTATTGGTCACGTAAGGCAGAAAGTACACCGTCTGATAAAGATCGCGCAGCTTGGTGATGGAATTCAGACCCAGTGAGATCAGCAGCGCCAAACCGGTAGACACCGGTACGGTGATGATCACCAAAATAAAGGTGTTCTTCAGAGCCTGCAGAAAATAGGGGTCGCGCAGGACATATTCATAGTTAAAAATACCCACGCCCTGAGAAGTCTGGGAGGCAAAATTGAAGCCTTCCTCAAAGGAATAGATCAGCACATCGATCAGCGGATAGACCATGAAAACGGCCAGGAACAAGAACGCCGGCAACAAATACAGCCAGCCCTTTAAGCTTCGTCTTTCCATTTGCATTCTCCTTACTCCCCAAAGGGAACGGTTTCCATTTGGTATCATTTTAGCCCAATTTACGCCGCAAGTCAACGCCTGCCAAAGAATTTCCTGCCCTTCCTCCCTTTGCCGTGAAATTCCTTTACAAACCATAGGACGCCCGCTATAATAATCCTAAACGCAGGGGAACGGGGGATAAGTATGAACAAAGCGCGATGGATGCTGATCGGTGCTATGGTGATTTTCGGAACACTTGGCCTGTTTGTGCGCAATGTCCCTGTTTCATCCCCGGAGCTGGCCCTGTACCGCGCCATTCTGGCAGCGTGCCTAATAGGCCTGTTTCTACTGCTGACACGCCAGACGATCCCTTTCCATAGCATCAAAAAGGTGCTGCCGCTTCTGCTGCTTTCCGGCGGGGCTATGGGTATCAACTGGATATTGCTGTTTGAGGCTTACAAATATACCACGGTTTCTACCGCCACCTTAAGCTACTATTTTGCTCCGGTGATCGTCACTGCTGTCAGCCCTATCCTGTTCCGGGAAAAGCTGACGGCACGGCAGCTGGTCTGTTTTCTTTGCTCCAGCGCAGGGATCGTGATGATCACCGCCACAGGCGAGCTGGCCGGCGGCAGCCGGAATCTGATCGGTATTCTTTTTGGCCTGGGTGCCGCTGCGTTCTACGCTGCGGTGATCCTTCTTAACAAGTTTATGAAGGGTGTAGCCGGTCTGCACCGGACCTTTCTGCAATTTATGGCTGCCATTGCGGTGCTGCTGCCCTATGTAGTCGCTTCAGGCAGCTTCTCGCTGGGTATTCTGGACGGAACCGGCTGGTGCAATCTTCTGATCGTGGGGCTGGTGCATACTGGCATCGCCTATTGTCTGTATTTCCCTGCTTTGAAAGATCTATCCGGCCAGAGGGCGGCGATCCTAAGCTATCTGGATCCACTGGTGGCGGTACTGCTGTCCGTAACGGTGCTGGGCGAGCCTATGACGATTTGGCAGATCATCGGCGGCGGCTTGATCCTGGGTTTTACCCTGCTCAGTGAGCTTTCTCCCCAGAAAGACCCGACATCCGGGAAAGAGTGTCATATATAATTGCCCCCAGATCATTACGAAAGGAAAGAGGTTTTCTTATGGAGCTCTCCCTTCTCGCCTCCGCTCCCCGGAATTGATGCTTTCTGCATTCTGTCCGAGGTGTAATTTCTTTCCAACCAAAACAAGACTGCTCCCCAGGACCGGGGAGCAGTCAGCGTATTCAGAGGGAAAAACATAAATTCAATAACTGCTCAGAGATTCTTCGGCGTGTGTCACCGCTCCTACAGCTTTTTGGGAATTCTAGAGGTTATTGGATACATGGAAACGGGCGCGTTGCTTTCTGCAACGCGCCCGTTGAGGGATTGGGATCATTTAGGCCTGCTCCAGGGCCAGAGTCACGGTAGTGGTGTCGCAGACCTCGCTGGGTCCGAAGTACTGGATCGCGCCGGGGTAGACATAGCAGGTCTCCTCAGCCCACCGGGCCCTGTGCTGGGCAAAGTAAGCAAAGGGCTTGCCGTCCAGCTCTACCAGAGCCTTGCGGATGACGGGCTTGTCGGCACCGTGGCGCCGCTCAATGTTCATCATCTTGGTGATGGGCATACCACCGGCAACCCACTCCTCAGCAGGCTTAGACAGGTTGGAGACCTTGGACAGGTAGCCGTTGTAGCCGTACTGGATCAGCATAAAGGCGTTATAGCCCAGGGAGTAGCAGTAGTCCGCATCAAAATTGGAGGGGAAAGCGCAACGGCCTTCATAGCCCAGGAAGTGATGCAGGGGGGAGAACTTACCGGTATAGGTACCGGCCTTTTTCCGGGCAGCCAGATTGCTCTTGACCATCTCAGAGAACAGCTTCTCAGACTCGATCAGAGAAACCTGAACGTTACCATGGGGGTCGCGCTCCAGGAACAGCTGCTGCTGAATCGTCTGGGGCAGAATTGCGAAGACGGCCATGGAAGCGGCGGTCAGGCCAGCTTTGATAAAGTCGTACTTCTCCTGCCAAGTGGGCAGGGCATTGAAGGCATCGGCCTTTTCGCCTGCCAGCAGCTCATTGATCTCGCTGATCAGCACAGAGAACTCGGGAACGAATTCCACGATGCCCTCGGGGATGATAGCAACGCCGAAGTTCCAGCCCTTAGCCGCGCGGTTTGCTACAGAGTCAGCGATGTAGTCGGTGATCTCGGCCAGAGACATCTTCTTAGCGGCAATTTCCTCGCCGATCAAGCAGATATTAGGCTGGGTCTGCAGGGCAGTCTCCAGGGCAACGTGGGAAGCGGAACGGCCCATAACCTTAACAAAGTGCCAATACTTCTTGGCGGAGTTGGCATCCCGCTCGATGTTGCCAACGATCTCTGCATAGGTCTTGGTGGCGGTATCGAAGCCGAAGGAGCACTCGATATCCTCGTTCTTCAGGTCGCCGTCGATGGTCTTGGGGCAGCCGATGACCTGCACGCCAGTGTTGTGAGCAGCGAAATACTCTGCCAGCACAGCAGCGTTGGTGTTGGAATCGTCGCCACCGATGATGACCAGCGCGGTGATGCCGTGCTTGGCGCAATTGGCTGCTACCACAGCGAACTGGGCCTCGGTCTCCAGCTTGGTACGGCCGGAGCCGATGATATCAAAGCCGCCGGTATTACGGTACTGGTTGATGTACGCATCGTCGAAGATGATGTAATCATCGTCGATCAGACCACTGGGACCGCCCTTGAAGCCATAGAGCACATTCTCGGGATCGGTAGCCTTCAGCGCGTCATACAGACCGCAGATCACGTTGTGGCCGCCGGGAGCCTGGCCACCGGAGAGGATCACGCCCACGACCTGCTTCTTGGCCTCGCTGGTATTGTGTCCCTTCTGGAAAGTGATCTCATTCTTGCCATAGGTATTGGGGAACAGAGCCTTGATCTTGTCTTGGTCCGCTACACTCTCAGTAGGCGCACCATTGTTGACGCAGATCTCGCTGATACCGTTTCTGAGCATACCCGGCAGCTTGGGGGTATACTGGTATCTTGCGATCTGCAGAGGGGAAAGTTTCATATGTAAACACTCCTTATGAAAATTTGCGCAGATTTTTACTTATACATTATACGCCATTTCTCTCCAAAGGTAAATAGATTTTTTCCAATATTTTGTTGTGTTTATCCCCAATATTTCGTCCCGCTTTCCCGGTTTTTTTGTTTCAGATATGAATCCCCTATTTCAAAAATCATATTGAAATGTAGGGAAAATGTGCTATAATGGTAGGCGAAAAAATGCGGGCATTGTCCGCTAATATGAAAGGATTGATTCCAATGGCTCTTGTTACTACTACCGAGATGTTCAAGAAGGCTTACGACGGCGGTTATGCCATCGGCGCTTTCAACGTCAACAACATGGAAATCGTTCAGGCTATCACCGAGGCCTGCCGCGAGGAGAAGGCTCCCGTGATCCTGCAGGTTTCCAAGGGTGCCCGTGCCTATGCCAGCCATACTTATCTGGTCAAGCTGGTGGAGGCTGCTGTGATCGAGTGCCCCGAGATCCCCGTTGCTCTGCACCTGGATCACGGCGACAGCTTTGAGACCTGCAAGTCCTGCATCGACGGCGGTTTCACCTCCGTTATGATCGACGCTTCTTCTCACTCTTTCGAGGAGAACATCGCCATCACCAAGAAGGTCGTTGAGTACGCCCACGACCACGGTGTTGTAGTTGAGGCTGAGCTGGGCTCCCTGGCCGGCATTGAGGACGAGGTCAATGTTTCCGCTGAGGCTGCTTCCTACACCCGTCCCGAAGAGGTGGAAGAGTTTGTGAC
>JAZUQE010000164.1:0-28248 GCA_045605575.1 Faecousia sp.
CATCAACGAAAACGCCGGCTCTACCCACATCGAAAACCTGCAGAAGTTCGTGGTGGACAACGGCCTGGATGTGGGCTTTGCCTACGACGGCGACGCCGACCGCTGCCTGTGCGTGGACGAAAAGGGTAATTTGGTCACGGGTGACCATATCCTCTATATCCTGGGTCAGTATATGAAGGACCGGGGCCAGCTGGATAACAACACCGTGGTCACCACCGTGATGAGCAACTTCGGCCTGTACAAAGCCCTGGACGAGAAGGGCATCGGCTATGCCAAGACCGCCGTGGGCGACAAGTATGTCTACGAATACATGATGCGTACCGGCTGCCGCATTGGCGGTGAGCAGTCCGGACACATCATCTTCTCCAAGTATGCCTCCACAGGCGACGGTATTTTGACCAGCCTGAAGATCATGGAGGTCATGCTGGCTAAGAAGCAGACCCTTAGTGAGCTGTGTAAGGGACTTACCATCTATCCCCAGGTGCTGAAAAATGTGCGGGTCAAATCCAAGCCCGAGGCGCAGAACGATCCTGAGGTGCGCAAGGCGGTGGATGCCGTGGCGGAGGCCTTGGGTGAGACGGGCCGCATCCTGGTGAGGGAGTCCGGCACGGAGCCTGTGATCCGGGTCATGGTGGAGGCAGCTACCAAGGATGAATGCCAGAAATACGTGGACCAGGTGGTGGATGTGATCTGCCAGCGGGGTCATGCAAGAGTGTAAAGTAAAAAGGCGCTGTCTCATTCGTTTGAATGAGACAGCGCCCTTTTCTGTATATGCCGTTTGTAGAGGAGGCGTTTCGCCTCCCGCGGGACGGGAAACCCGTCCCCTACTTATCTTCAAAGAGCTCTATCAAAGGGGATACCAAAGGGGAAAGCGGCGGAAAACCTTGATCACACATCGCCGATTCGCTTTTCCCTATGGTTGTCTGGGGAGTCCGGGGACCATACGAAAGGTCCCCGGCGGCTCTTTGGATACTTTCTGGCCGGCCAGAAAGTATCATCTCCTTCGTTCTTGATTGCTTCTGCTGCTCTATCATGGTAGGTGGTATGTTTTTTGGTAGACTGAAAAAACTGCGATGTGTTGCATCTCAGTTTTTTCTTGCATTCTGATTATCTTTGGGGTATGCTATGAGAAGAAAGGGTGATTGTATGGAAAAAATTCGGATTGGGATCATGGGCTACGGAAATCTGGGCCGGGGCGTGGAGCTCGCGGTGCGGCAGAACCCAGATATGGAGCTGACAGCCGTGTTCACCCGGCGTGAGCCTACCCAAGTGCGCGTACTGACTGCTGGGGTGGGGGTTTACCGGGCGGAGGATGTGCTGGAATACCGAAATTGCCTCGATGTACTGGTGCTCTGCGGCGGCAGCGCTACGGATCTGCCCATGCAGACCCCGAAATATGCGAAATACTTCCATGTAGTAGATAGCTTTGATACCCATGCCAAGATCCCGGAGCATTTTGACGCAGTGGCTGCCGCTGCAAAGGAAAGCGGTCATGTGGCGCTCATCAGCGTAGGCTGGGATCCCGGTATGTTCAGCCTCCAGCGGCTGCTGGGATGCAGTATCTTGCCGGAAGGGGAGGACTATACCTTCTGGGGCAAGGGCGTGAGCCAGGGGCATTCGGACGCCATTCGGCGGATCCCCGGGGTGATGGATGCCCGGCAGTACACCATTCCGGTTCAGACGGCTCTGGAACGGGTCCGCAGCGGTCAGCAGCCTGCACTGACGGCTCGGGAAAAACACACGAGAGAATGCTTTGTAGTGGCCCGGGAGGGAGCGGACTTGGCCGAAATTGAACGCGCCATTGTGACGATGCCCAATTATTTTGCGGATTACGATACTAAGGTGCATTTTATCACTATGGAGGAAATGCGCCGGGATCACGCCAGCCTTCCCCACGGCGGCTTTGTGATCCGTACAGGAGTGACCGGGGAAGAACGGGATACCCGGCAGAGGATCGAGTTTGCTCTGGAGCTGGGCTCCAATCCGGAATTTACAGCCAGTGTGCTGGTGGCCTATGCCCGGGCAGCCTTCCGGATGGGAAAAGAGGGACTGACGGGTTGTAAAACTGTATTCGATGTGCCGCCTGCTTATCTATCGCCTTTGAGCGGCGCAGAATTGAGAAAGAAACTATTATAACAGGAAAACCTCCACCCAACGGTGGAGGTTTTTTGATGTCGAGCAATCCACATAGAAACGATTACTCCTGAATATAGACCACACGGCGTTCTTTTTCGAGATGAGGGGGCTCCGGGGTAGGGGCGAGGAGGGTATAGAGGGCACCGGTGCGGTGTTCCAGGGCTTCGTATTCGGTGGCGGTGGAGGCACCTGCGTTGAGAAAAGTGCCAAATGACCGGGCTGTTTTTAGGATCTCTCGACCGCGGTCATTGAAGGCCAGAATCCGGATGTAGGGGGCAGGGGTGCGGAGCATTTTGTCTGTGATGCCCAGGTAGGCGCACATAAGCATCCGGTCCAGCCGTGTACGGGTGTAGCGCTTGGATTTGACAGCAGTTTGGATCTGCTCGATGGTAGCGCATTCCCGGACGGCGTGCATAAATTTGCGCCACAGGCCCTCGCTGCTATGGGGCAGGGCTTCAAATTCCGCGTCTGTCATACAGCGGAGGCGGGCAAGGACCGCTTTTTCACCATTTTGCATGGTATGCATGGCGGCGTTTTCTAAACAGGGCCGGGCTGCTTCCGGGATAAAGGAAAGCCAGGAAGTGCCTTCCGTCATTGCAGCGCGTAAGGCAGTAGCGGAGGGGTTTTCCGGGTCGGGAGTCTCGGCATGGTAGCTGCCGAGCCTACGGATCACATGGGGCTGCATGGAGGAATTTTGGGAGAGGATGGCTTTGCAGTATTCTACGCCCAGGATATCATTGGGACTGCTGAGCAGCTGACTTCCTAAAGCAGCTTGACGGGCTGCGGGAAAGGAAAGGCCTTTATCTAATTCCAAACGCAGTTTTTCGGGAAAATCCGGGGAAAGCAATTGGGCAGCGGTGTCCATCAAAGTGGCTGCATCGCCGCTTTCCGCTCCGAAGGTGAGACAGTCACAGAAGCCGGATAGGATCCGCACGCCTTCGGAGGCAAAGCCTTCGGCGCTGGACAGGCTTCCTGTCACCGGCAGTTCCAGCACCAGATCCGCGCCGCAGCGCACCGCAGCTTCCGCCCGCACAGATTTGTCAAACACGGCGGGCGCGCCCCGCTGAACAAAGTTGCCGCTCATGAGGCAAACGATACCACCGTCGGGACCAACCTGTTCCCGGGCAAGGCACAGCAGCTTGGCGTGACCTAAATGGAGGGGATTGAATTCGCAGATAATTCCTGTGGTTTTCAAAAAAATCCAACCTTTTTGTTAAATTTTTCAAAAGAGGGGTTGAGAAATACGGTGATTTATTATAGAATAGCAGTAGCTATGGTTATATTATCATAAAAGGCGAAAAATGAAAACAA
The DNA here is from genome assembly GCA_045605575.1 of Faecousia sp. Classification (GTDB taxonomy): domain Bacteria; phylum Bacillota; class Clostridia; order Oscillospirales; family Oscillospiraceae; genus Faecousia. The sequence goes on from JAZUQE010000164.1 coordinate 3,448, forward strand.
TATTTTTAGGAGGCAGATTCCAATGAACATTTTGATCATCAACGCCGGCAGCTCCAGCTTGAAGTATCAGCTGATGAACCCTGAGACCGGCGAAGTTTCCGCCAAGGGCCTGTGCGAGCGTATCGGCATTGACGGCCGTCTGAACCACAAGGTCGGCGACAACAAGGTCGTTAAGGACATCCCCATGCCCACCCACTCCGAGGCCATTGCTGCTACTCTGGAGATCCTGCAGGATGCGGAAGCTGGCGTTATCAAGTCTGTTGCCGAGATCGACGCTGTGGGTCACCGCGTGCTGCACGGCGGCATGGAGTTCTTCGACTCCTGCATCATCAACGATGAGGTCATCAAGGCCATCGAAAAGTGCATCCCCCTGGGCCCTCTGCATAACCCCGCTAACCTGATGGGTATCCGCGCCTGCCAGGCTGTTATGCCCACCACTCCCCAGGTCGCTGTATTCGATACCGCTTTCCACATGACCATGCCTCCCAAGGCTTACCGATATGCCATCCCCACTGAGTACTACGAAAACGACTCTATCCGCCGCTACGGCTTCCATGGCACTTCCCACAAGTATGTGGCTCGCCGCACTGCTGAGCTGGTCGGCAAGAAGGAGTTCAAGATGGTCAACTGCCATCTGGGCAACGGTTCTTCCATGTCCGCTGTGAAGGACGGCAAGTGCCAGGATACCACCATGGGTCTGACCCCTCTGGCTGGTGTTCCTATGGGTACCCGTTCCGGCGACATCGATCCGGCAGTTGTGCAGTTCATCTGCAACAAGTATGGCATGAATGTTGACGAGTGCCTGAACATGCTGAACAAGAAGTCCGGTATGCTGGCCCTGTCCGGTGTTTCCTCCGACTTCCGTGACCTGGAAGACGGTGCTAAGAACGGCGACGAGAATTGCGCCCTGGCCCGTGAGAAGTTCTGCTACGAGGTAGCCAAGTTCGTAGGCGCTTACGCCGCTGCTCTGAATGGCATCGATGTGCTGACCTTCACCGCCGGTGTTGGCGAGAATGACGGCGCTGTCCGCGCCAAGGTCTGTGAGTACCTGGGCTTCCTGGGTGTGAAGATCGACCCCGAGCTGAACGGCAAGCGCGGCAAGGAGCTGAAGATCTCCGCCCCCGACTCCAAGGTCGAGGTGTGGGTCGTGCCCACCAACGAAGAGCTGATGATCGCTCAGGATACCGCTGAGCTGGTCAACGCCGCAAAGTAAGTCAATTTCCAGAAAACGCCTGTCCCTGGGTTGGGGCAGGCGTTTTTGCGCATTTCGCCAGCTGGGCGGGCGGCACGCATATAATGCGTGCCCTACGGCGCGCAGGTGAGCTCGGCGTGGATGCGGGCACCGAGGGCAAGCCCCTCCAGAAAGGCGGCGTGTTGGTAGGCTGTGCACAGGTCGGCAATGGAATCGAAAAGGGCGTTGGAGGGATCGAAAGGAAGCGCTTCCATATAGGGGCGCAGGGCGTCCTCGCAGCTGCGGACCCGGCCGTCATCTACAGGCATACCGGCGCTGTAGCATTGCCACAGAAATTCCAGCACCGATTCTATGCTGTTAATACCGCCGCGTTGTTGGCAGGTTTGTAAATAATGATCCAGTTGGGAAAGATACGGATTCATTGGTTATCTCCTTTCATTCAAATAAATGATTTTGTAAATATATTATCATTCAAATGAATGAATTTGTAAATAGTTAATTTAATTGTATGATACAATTTAATTCAAAATAGTGGGGGAGGAAAGTCAATGTATCAATATCAAAGATTGTATGATTTGCGTGAAGATGCGGATCTGCGACAGAAGGATGTTGCGGAGGCTTTGACGATAAGTACCCAGCAATACTCCTTGTATGAGCGCGGGGAAAGAGAAATTCCCTTCCACCATGTGATCACGCTGGCAAAGTTTTACAATGTATCCATCGATTATATTGCGGGGTTGACCAATCAAAGGAAGAGAAACGGGTAAGTGCTTAAAAAACATGTCATTCCGAGGCCCTTTAGGGCCGTGGGAATCCGTTTCCCCGAAGGTATTACGGATTGCCACGTCGCTTCGCTCCTTGCAATGACATACGTAACTGAATGACATTGGTCAAGACCTTCCCCCCACGGGGCGAATATAACTTTGGAAATACGGAAAGCATACACAAAGAGGAGGATAAAACATGATTACAGCATCGGAGCGCTTTTTGCGCTATGTGACTTTTGACACCAAGTCGGATGAATATTCCGAGACATGCCCTTCTACGCCCAAACAGAAGGTATTCGGTGCGTATCTGGTAGAAGAGATGAAGGAGCTGGGCATTCAGGATGCCCATATGGATGAGCATGGCTATGTGTACGGCACGGTACCGGGGGATCCCAGACTGCCCACCATCGGTCTCGTCCCCCATATGGACACTTCTCCCGACGCTTCCGGTGAGAACATCCAGGCTAAGACCGTGTTCTACGAGGGCGGCGATGTGTGCCTCAATGAGGAAAAGGGAATTTGGTTGAAGGAAGCGGACTATCCCAGCTTAAAAAATCATGTTGGCAAGCATCTGATCGTCACCGATGGCACCACCCTGCTGGGTGCGGATGATAAGGCAGGCATTGCGGAGATCATGACAGCCGCGGAGTACTTTCTGACGGCCCGGATCAGCCATGCTACGCTGAAGATCGGCTTTACCCCCGACGAGGAGATCGGCAGAGGCGCGGACTTGTTCGATGTGGCGAAATTTGGGGCGGATTATGCCTATACCTGCGATGGCGGCCCGGTGGGCGAAATTGAATATGAGAATTTTAACGCCGCCTCTGCTAAGGTGGAATTTGCGGGTCTGAATATTCATCCCGGCTCTGCTAAAAACAAGATGATCAACTCCCAGCTCCTGGCGATGGAGTACAACAATTTTTTGCCAGCCCACCAGCGGCCTGAAAGCACAGAAGGCTACGAGGGCTTCATCCATCTGACGGACATGGAGGGCGAGGTGGAGAAGACTACCCTTCGTTACATCGTCCGGGATCACGATATGGCGAAATTCCAGGAAAAGAAGGCATTTCTGCAGGCCGCTGCGGATTTTATGAACCGTAAATACGGCGAAGGCACGGTAACGGTGACCTTTCGTGACAGCTATTACAATATGCGCGAAAAGATCGAACCTTGCATGTACATCGTAGACCGGGCCAAGAAGGCTATGCGCAGCGCCGGCATGGAGCCGGTAGAGGTACCGATTCGTGGCGGCACGGACGGTGCGCGGCTGTCCTATATGGGGCTGCCTTGCCCCCACCTTTGCACCGGCGGTGAGAATTACCATGGCCGTTTTGAGTATATCCCGATTGAGGACATGGATGCCTGTACCCGGATGCTGACGGAGCTGCTGACGACCCTGTAACCAAACAGAAAACCAACGGAGCTGCTGCTCCCGTGGTTTTTCAGTGTGTCAAAAAGTGCTCTTTTATGTAAAAATGTGCCTACACTGCTGTAGGGACGGCCATTGGCCGCCCGCCGCTTCCCCTACCACTACAGCGTAGGGGGAATAGATTTAGGACCGTCCGTGAGTGTAAGGCCCTACGGGGTGCGGAGCAGGGAGGCGAGGGAGCGTCAAGACCCTCCCCTACAGCGATGCACGGGAGTGCGGTGAAAAAACGGATCGCGGGCGGCCAATGGCCGTCCCTACGGCTTCTTAAGAAGAACCACCGGAGCAGCAGCTCCGGTGGTTCTTTATTTTGTAAATTAAGCTTCGAAATCGGCGTCTTCGGCAACGACCACTTCGGCGGACTCCTCAGCAGGAGCTTCCTCAGCAGCGGGAGCCTCTTCGGCAGCTTCGACTGCCTCTTCCACCGCTTCCTCTACGACGGGCTCTTCGCAGGCCTCGCAGGACTCTTCACCCTTGCAGTTGGGGCAGGGCAGGGAAGCCAGAACCTTCTTGCACCAGGCAACGATCTGATTGCCGTAGGTAGCGACCACATACACAACACCGGCTACAGCAGCCAGAGCAACAACGATCTTGGCGATGATTTTTGCAGCTTTCATAATGAAACCCTCCAGTTTCTATATTTTACCTAATATCAGTATAACCAACAGACATGGAAAATGCAACTGTTAAATTATAAATTTTTTGTGTCGAAGGCTGTCAGATATAGCCGTACATACCTCGCACGCTGACCTCTCCTGCGGCGATCGCTTCCCTGTGACCGTCCGGGAACTCCACGATCAAGCCGCCTGCTTCATCGATATCCAGCGCTTTTGCGTAGCGGGTCTGCTCCGGTGAGAGAATGCAGACATCCTTACCAAGTGTGATGCAGTTTGCTCTGTAACGGGCCAGCATTTCCGCCTTTTGGTGAACCAAAGCAGCATCCATTTCCCAAAGAGCGCGGATCATTTCGCAGGCCACGGAAGCAGCGCTGATCTCGCGACCGCAGATCATGGACAGGGAAGTGGCCATATTCTGGATCTGCGCCGGAAAGTCCCGGGGCTGCTGGCTTCGGTTGATACCGATGCCTACGATGGCGTAATTCAACTTGCCGTCGCCGGTCCAGCCAAGTTCTGTCAGAATGCCGCCCAGCTTACGCTGACCCCAGACCAGATCGTTGGTCCATTTGATGCCGGGGCGTAGACCGGCAGAGCGCTCCAAAGCATCACACATGGCAACAGCGGCTGCGCAGGTCAGGTGCATCAGCTCCTGGGGCGCGCAACCTGGGCGCAGCAGGACGCTCAGATAGATGCCTTGATCGGCCGGCGAATGGAAGCTGCGGCCCAGCCGTCCCCGCCCTGCGGTTTGATGGGTCGCCAGAAGCACTGTGCCGTGGGGCGCACCCTGAGAAGCCATACGCTTGGCCAAGAGGTTGGTGGAGTCCACGCTTTCAAAGCAGTGGATCCGGTCAGCCCAGGGAAAGTCGGAGCCCAGGCAGGAAAGAAGGGCCTTTTGCATCAGTCGATATCCTTTACAACTTCCTCGGGGGGATTATCCAGCAGCTCGGGATGACGCAGGACGCTGCGGTAATACTTGAAGAAAGCGGCGTAATAGTAGCCGTCTACGATCCGCTCGTCCAGGACAAATTTCATGTCGATGTACTTTCTGGCTACCACGCTGCCATCCTCCTGCACCTCCAGAGCCCGGCGCTTACAGCCGAATGCGCCGAAGCAGGGCAGGTTTCCAAAGTCATACAGATGGTGATAAATGGGCTTAATGCCCAGACTGCCCATGGAAGTGAAGAACAAGCTTCCGTGGAAAGGACTCAGCTCCAGCAAGAACTTGGGCAACAGCCCAAAGTAATCCAGCAGCTTCAGCAGCCAAACCAGGAACTTCAGTACCACACCGGGGATCATATTCAGTGCCATGATCAGTCCGTCCAGATTGGAGTCCAGCTCCATGGTGGCTTTGACGTTTTCTACGGCATCGTTCAGCTTCTTGTAGACATCCAGTGCGGTGTCGTGAGGATTCAGATGGACCTTGATGGAGGTGTCCGGAGAGTCCAGAGACATATCCTTCTTGATGACCATGCAGTACTGGATGTCCTCTCCCCGGGAGTAGACCTTCTGGCCGGCGATGAAGCGGTTAAGCTGGGGGTACTTGGCAACGCCCCTTACATAGGCGGCCAGCAGTACGTGGGTCAGACCAAAATCGGTGTAGCCCTCCTTCCGCTTCTGACGAATATAGCGGTCGATATGGGTGATCTCAAAGGATTCTTCAAAAAGGTTGGAGCAGGTGTTTCGCTCCACCTGGAAATAGGCGGTGATCTGGGCCATGGGAGCCAGGGTGCGGATCTTGCGGCCGTCGATGCGGTCGCCCCAGGTGGGATGATACTCACCCATAGGGTAGGGGCGGATGGCAAACACCAGCAGGCAGGCACCTGTAAACAGCAGGATGTCCGGCAGCAGGTAGAGCTGTACATTTACCAGCTCGCCGGGCAGCATACAAAAATATACAGAGGCAGCCAAGGGAGCGGCAAACAAAAACAGCAGCAGCCAGACCTGCCGCACCCGACCGGCGGTGATCACCGTGTAGGCAATGCAGAAGAACAGGATGGCAATGCACAGCAGCCAGTATGTAAAGCTGCCAAGTGTAAAGATCAAACCGGGCCGTAGGGCGTAGTACAGGCCCATGAGCCAGACCGCCAGAGCGGTCTTATAAAACATTTCCTTGCCCCAGACCAGCATGATCAGAACAAACAGGATTGTGGCGGCGACCGGCAGCACCAAGCCGGACCAGATGGAGGGCGTGATGATCTGCAAGCCGGCCAGCACGATCCGTGCGGCGGCAGAGAGGATCAGCAGCACCGCTGCGATCCAGGTCAGCGCATTTTTGCGGCTAACGTACAGGCTGATTCTTTTTTCCATATATAACCTCCGTTTTCTTTCTATCGGGGGATCGCTTACTGCGTCAATGCCTTGCGGGCGGCAATCAGGAAGCTGGGATCGGTGCCGCAGCAGCCGCCCAGGAGCTGGGCACCCATCTGATGGCAGGAAGAGAGAATATCCGCAAAGGCCGTTGGGGTCATATCATAGTGGGCAAGGCCGTCAGATCCAATGATCGGAACGCCTGCGTTCGGCTTGCACAGCAAAGGAATGTGTACATACCGGCGCAGCTTGCTGACAAGGCCCGGTGTCATGCTATCGGCGACGACACAGTTAAAGCCTACGGCGGCGGCACCGGCATCTTCCAGACTCTTCAAAACAGGACCTGCCTCCCGGCCGGAGAAAAGACTGCCGTCCGGCTGCATGGTGAAGCTGTACATACAGCACAGCGCACCCTCCAGCTCGGCTGCGGTGGCGATCGCTTCTGCTTCCTCGGGATACATCAAAGTTTCCGCAGCCAGCAGATCTGCACCGCCGTCCAGCAGACCCCGGATCTGACGGCGGTAGTTTTCAACCAGAAGGTCAAAGTTTGCCTCGTCAAAGGAGTCCAGAAAGGCGGCCAGAGTGGTCAGATTGCCTGCTATCAGCACATCCGGGGAAACGCTGCGGCTGAGCTTGACCAAACGGGCGTTGATGGCCTCGGTCTGCGCTTCCAGCCCTTGTTTTGCCAAGGCGATGGGCTGGGCCTGGAAGGTGGGGGCGTAGAGGATGCGGCTGCCTGATTCAACGTACTGTCGCTGCAGGCACAGCAGCGCTTCCGGATGCTCCAGCACCCAGCTTTCCGTGCAGCAGCCCCGGGGCATACCCATTTTTTGCAGGTTGGAACCGGTAGCGCCGTCCAGCAGCACAGGCCCACTGGCCAAAAGAGCGTGAAATTCCGCTTTCGTCAGCATATTCCACCCTCCTTGTTCAAAGAATAGACATATTATACCCGAAAAAGATCCATATTGCAATGAAGAATTGACGAGTTGGTAAAAATTTGCTACAATATCCCAAATACCGAAAGGAGCGAACCAAAATGAAAAAAACTATCCTGCGTGAATACGCAAAACTTATTGTCCGCTGCGGCGTGAACGTCCAGAAGGGACAGACCGTCCTGGTCTACGCGGGCCTTGATCAGCCCGAGTTTGTCCAGCTGGTGGTGGAGGAGGCCTATAAGGCCAAGGCTAAGGAGGTTATCGTAGAGTGGAGCTATCAGCCTTTGGCGAAGCTGCACTACCGGTACCAGAGCCTGAAGAATCTGTCCTCCGTTCATGAATGGCAGAAGGCACGCCAGGAGCACTACTGTGACATCATTCCCGCCCGGATCCATCTGTCCTCCGCGGATCCCGATGGTCTGAAGGGTGTGAACGTTGCCAAGATGGCCAAGGCCCGTCAGCTGTCCTACCCCATTTTGAAGCCCTATTCCGAGAAGCTGGATGGAAAGCAGCAGTGGTGCATTGCCGCAGTCCCCGGCGCTGCCTGGGCAAAAAAAGTATTCCCCGGTCTGCGCACCAGTGTAGCGATGGAGAAGCTGTGGGAAGCGATCCTCTCCACCTCCCGCGTATGTGAGGATTCGCTGAAGGCCTGGGATGCACACAATGCGGATCTTGCCAATCGCTGCGCGTATTTGAACGATCTGGGTATTCGGTCTCTGCACTATACTGCTGACAATGGCACCGACTTTACGGTGGGCATGATCCCTGAGGCGGTTTTCTGCGGCGGCGGCGAGACTACCAAGAGCGGCGTGTTCTTTAATCCTAATATCCCCACCGAGGAGTGCTTCATCTCTCCCATGCGTGGCCAGGCTGAGGGCATTGTGTACGCTACCAAGCCGCTGAGCTACCAGGGTCAGCTGATCGAGAACTTCTGGCTCCGCTTTGAGGGCGGTAAGGCTGTAGAAGTTGGCGCAGAAAAGGGCGAGGAGCTGCTGAAGCAGATGGTTTCTATGGACGAGGGTGCAGCCTATCTGGGCGAGTGCGCACTGGTCCCCCAGACCAGCCCCATCAACCAGTCCGGCCTGCTGTTCTACAACACGCTGTTTGATGAGAATGCTGTGTGCCACCTGGCCATGGGCCGCGGCTTTAACGATACCATCCGCGACTACCACAATAAGACCAATGAAGAGTGTAAGGCGCTGGGCATCAACGACTCCATGATCCATGTGGACTTCATGATCGGCGCCGACTCCATGAACATCGACGCCATCTGCGCCGATGGTAAGGTCGTTCCCATTTTCCGGGGCGGCAACTGGGCTTTTTAAGGGATAAAAAACAAAAATAGAGAAAAAAACACTTGCAATCTGCAGCCTCTTATGTTATGATATTCGGGCGATTAAAGATTGCTGGGGCGATTGCGCCCTTTTAGCTTAGAAGAAAGAGGTGAACGAAATGAAGGAAGGCATCCATCCCAACTACGAACAGACTACGATCCGCTGTGCCTGTGGCAACGTCTTTACGACCGGTTCCACCAAGAAGGACATCCGTGTTGAAATCTGCTCCAAGTGCCACCCTTTCTATACCGGCAAGCAGAAGCTGGTCGATACTGGTGGACGTGTTGACCGTTTCAACAAGAGATTTGGCCTGAAGTAAGATGGAAGCTGGCACTGCTGACGCGCAGTGCGGGCTTTTTTTGTACATTGGTGGGGTGGCGCGGATCGGAGCAAGACTCCGATTAAGGTGCCGCGCCGTAGATCAACTGGGGATAACCTTCGGTAGAAACATCGATTTTGTAGGCTTCCGGGCCCATATCGCCTTCGGGGCCACCGGAGAGGCAGACCGTCATCACCCCGTCGCCGGGTATCAGCTTATGCGCCCAGTAATAGTCCGGATGCAGTTCCTGGATGCAATCCAGGACATTTCCGTTGGTATCGATGGCAAAATAATCCGGGCCGAAGAACCCGCAAAGGTACACCGTGCCTGCGGCATCGATGTAGGTGGCATCCTTGCTTGCGGGGGCGCCGTTGAAGCCCGCATACCGCCAAAGCTCAAAGCCGGTCTGCAGATCCAGCGCTACCACGTCGCCGTCATCGACATAGTAATACTTCTGCAGCCAGGGGCAAGAGCCGATTTCCGTTACTCTGCTCAGCTGGGACTGATCATAGCGGTCGGTCTCTGCGGTCCACACGGTGCCTGCCCCTTCGCCGATAGCGGTGATTCGGGCATATTCCTTCCCGTCTTCCAGGATCACCTCGAAGATCACGGTGATGATGGGGAGGGGGGCGGCGGTAGTCGCAGGTTCAGTGGATTGATCAGCGGTGGCCTGTGAGGATGCGGGGGCAGTGTCGCTCCCCTCGGTAACGTGGTTGTCCCAATTCAAATCCGGAAATCCGGGTGGGAGAATGTCGGGTAACTCAAAATTGAAAAAGCAACCGCTCAGCAGCAGCGAGCAAAGAAGCAACAAACAAAGCAATCGTTTCATAACGGTAAGTCCTTTCCGGGAGATCGTAATAAAATTGTATCATGAATCCCGGGAAAAGGCAACTTTAGAGCAAAAAATATTGTTTAATACCGGCATTTGTGCTATAATATGAGGAGGAATGCCGTGCAGCGCGCCGATGTGGGCGCAGGAGGAATATGGAACAGGAATTTAAGAGGATACCGGAACGGGCGGTACTGGTTGGACTGAATGCCGACTGCTTTACCGCTGCGGAAACCGCTACTGACGCATCGCTGGAGGAATTGGAAGCGCTGCTGGAGACTGCCGGCGGCTTCTGCACCGCTAAGGTGCTGCAAAACCGTCACACACCGGATGCCCACAGCTTTATTGGCGAGGGCAAGGCCCAGGAAGTGCGCATGCTGGCGGAAGCCACCGAATCGAATATGGTGGTGTTTGATAACGAACTTTCTCCCGGCAATATCCGGGCGTTGGAAGAAATTTTGGGCGTGACCGTGCTGGACCGCAGCGCACTGATCCTGGATATTTTTGCCCAGCGGGCGAAAACCAAGGAGGGCCGGCTGCAGGTGGAGCTGGCCCAGTACCAGTATCTGCTGCCCAGGCTGGCAGGCATGGGCGCAAGCCTGTCCCGGCAGGGTGGCGGTATCGGCACCCGCGGCCCTGGTGAGACCCAGTTGGAGTCCGACCGGCGGCACATCCGGGGGCGCATCTCCCGGCTGAAAAGCGAATTGGAGCAGGTGCGCCAGGTCCGGGCCGTTCAGCGTGAACGGCGGATCAAAAATTCTGTACCGGTGGTTGCCATAGTGGGCTATACCAATGCGGGAAAATCAACGCTTCTGAACCGGCTGACCGGCGCGGGGATCCCGGCCAACAACCGGCTGTTTGATACGCTGGATACCACATCCCGCCAGCTGACCGTATCTGAAAACCTGGATGTGATCCTCTCCGATACGGTCGGATTCATTTCCAAACTGCCGCACCATCTGGTGAACGCGTTCCACGCGACTTTGGAGGAATTGGAATACGCAGACCTTTTGCTCCATGTGATCGATGCGGCCGACCCGGAGCGGGAGGCCCATATTGCGGTGGTAGACAGTATGATCGCAAAGCTGGCTAAGCCCGGCACCCCTGTGCTGCGGTGCTATAACAAGGCCGATCTGGTGGAACGAACGGAGATCCCTGTGGGGAACGATGTGGTTGCGATCTCTGCCGCCGCAGGTGTTGGTATGGAGCGGCTGCTGAATGCCATTGAGCAGGCGTTGGGCAAGAGCCGTCACCATGTGCTTGTGACGTTGCCTTATTCTATGGGCGGCATGGTGGACACCCTGCACAGCAGCGCCAAGGTCAGCAACGTGGATTATACAGCTGAGGGCATCGTGATCGACGCGGTGCTCGATGAGATCTTATACGGCAGACTGAGAGAGTATGTGACGAAGGAGCTGTAAGCTTTGGACGAATATCTGGTACCCACTGGGTATGGCGAGGATGAATTCATAGAAAAGCGTTCTCGGTTTATCGGCCATGTTTTTCCGGTGGAAACGGAAGAAGAGGCTTTGGAAAAGATCCAACAGCTGAAAAAACAATACTATGATGCTTCCCATAACTGCTGGGCTTACGTGATCCGGGACGGGGCCATGCGGTTTTCAGATGACGGCGAACCGGGCGGAACCGCCGGAAATCCCATGATGCAGGTGCTGCAGCGGGAGCGGCTGTACAATGTGGTATGCATCGTCACCCGGTATTTTGGCGGTGTTCTACTGGGAGCAGGCGGCTTGGTTCGGGCCTATACCAAGGGCGCGAAGATCGCCATAGATGCCGCCGGAAAGTCTATGAAGCGGGTATGGACGGTGCTGTATCTTCCGTGCCCTTATACATATTACGAGCGCGTAAAGCTGGAGGTGGCCGCCTTTGACGGCATCCTCCGGGATACTCAGTTTGGTGCGGAGGTAGAGATGGAGATTCTGGTGGCGGAGGATAAAGCTCAGCCATTTTTGGATCGGATCACGGATATGACCGCAGGTACGGTAGAGGGTATGGAGATCGGACAAGAATACCGGGCTTTCCCGGTGACGAAGGAGGAAGCGCAATGATCATTCGTCAGGAGCTGGAATTTCAGGAGCATCGCCGTTTGAATCCCCTGGCGGCCTTTTCTGACCGCAGCGCGGGGAGGCCTGTGCCTTACGAGCCGAAGGAAAATGATGTGCGCACATGCTACCAACGTGACAGCGACCGGATCGTCCATTGCAAGGCCTTCCGGCGACTCATGCATAAAACCCAGGTCTTTCTGCGCCCGGAGGGTGACCATTATCGCACCCGGATGACCCATACGCTGGAGGTTTCCCGGATCGGCCGTACCATCACCCGGGCGCTGGCGCTGAATGAGGATTTGACAGAGGCCATTGCTCTGGGCCATGATCTGGGGCATACGCCCTTCGGCCACGCCGGAGAAAGCGCTTTGACAGACTGCCTGGGCAAGCCTTTTTGCCACAATGAGCAGAGTTTACGGGTAGTAGATGTGTTGGAAAATGACGGCATGGGTCTGAATCTGACCCATGAAGTCCGCTTGGGCATTCTGGGCCATACAGGCCCCCATATTCCCAAGACGTTGGAAGGCCGCGTGGTCCGGTGGGCTGACCGGATCGCCTATGTGAACCATGATATCGACGATGCGGTGCGGGCGGGGATCCTAAGCCTGGACGATATTCCTAAGTCTGTATGCGAAGTGTTGGGCCGCACCCACAGCGAACGGATCGATATGCTGGTGTGTGATATGATCCTGACTTCGCGGGAGGCGGGAGATGTGGTGCTGTCTCCTGCGGTGGAGAAGGCACTGAGCGACCTGCGCGGCTTCATGTTTGAACGGGTCTACCGCAATCCTGTCGCCAAGGGCGAGGAGCGGAAAGCCAAGGATATGCTCAAGCGGCTTTATGAGCATTACTACGAAAATCCCCATGAGCTTCCGGAGGATTTTCAGCCTCAGATGAGCTTTGAGGGACTGGAGCGGACGGTATGTGACTACATCGCCGGCATGACGGATAATTACGCAGTGGATAAATTCACAAAAATTTTTACCCCCATGGGCTGGAACGTCCGGGGATAATATGATATAATAAGTCAATTCGTTTGAAAGGAGGCATCCCTATGGCATTTCCCGCTTCTTTTATTGATGAATTGTTGGCCAGAAATCCGATTGAGGATGTGGTTGGCCAGCATGTGAGTCTGCGGCGTTCCGGCGCGAACCTGTTTGGCCTGTGCCCGTTCCATGGGGAAAAAACGGCCTCCTTTTCCGTAGCCCCGGACAAGGGGATATATTACTGCTTCGGCTGCCATAAGGGCGGCGGTGCCATCAACTTTGTGATGGAACTGGAAGGGCTGAGTTATCCCGATGCGGTTCGCTCCCTGGCTAAACGGGTGGGTATGGAAGTACCGGAGGACGAGCAGTATCAAAGCCGTTACCGTGCCCAGGAGCGTCTTTGGGCGCTCCACAAGGAAGCGGCCAGGTTTTTTCACGCCCAGCTGTACAGTCCGGTGGGCCAGCAGGCACTGCAATATGCCCTGGGTCGTGGGATGTCTAAGGGAATCCTCACGACCTTTGGCGTGGGTTATGCGCCCGATGGATGGGATAACCTGGTCAAAGCGATGCTGTATAAGGGCTATACCGAGCAGGAACTGAAGGATTCCGGCCTCGTGACCGTATCTCAGAAAAACGGACGTATTTTCGACCGATTCCGGGACCGGCTCATGTTCCCGATCATCGATGTTCGGGGGAATGTGATCGCTTTCGGCGGACGGATCATAAAAAATGACAAGGATGCCGCGAAATATTTGAATTCTCCTGAGACTCTGATCTTTAACAAACGGAAGAACCTGTTCGGATTGAATCTGGCAAAAAAGAGCAAGCAGGATTATCTGATCCTGGTGGAGGGAAATATTGATGTGGTTGCCTTGCATCAATATGGATTTGACAATGCGGTGGCTTCTCTGGGCACCAGCCTAACGGAAGAACAGGCAGTGTTGATCTCCCGGTATGCTGAGCAGGTGGTGCTGATCTATGATGGCGATGAGGCCGGGCAGCGTGCCACCCAGCGGGCGATCCCGATTTTGGAAAAAGCTGGGATTGGTGTGAAGGTGCTGCAGATCACAGATGCCAAGGATCCGGATGAATTTTTGAAAAAGTTCGGCGCGGACCGGTTTAAGCTGCTGCTGGAGGGCTCCTCCAACCGTGTGGAGTACCAACTGCGCGCAATTGCTAAAAAATATGATCTAAAGGTGGATGAACAGCGGGTCAAGTATATCCAGGAATCTGCGGAGCTGATCTGTACCCTGGGAAGTGCCGTCCAGCGGGAGATCTACGGCAACCGGGTGGCGGAGGCAGCTTCCATCAGCTTCGAAGCCATGAAGCTTGAGATCAATAAAGCTTTTAAGCGGCGGATCAGCCGGGAAAAGAGAAAGCAGGAGCGAATCGACCTGGCACCTGCCCAAGCGCTGCAGCCTAAGAGCCGCACCATCCGCTATGACAATATGAAATCCGCCATGGCGGAGGAGACAGTGCTGGCCATGGTTTTAAAAGAGCCTGCCCTGTTGCAGCAGACAAAAGAACTGACTGTGCAAAGCTTTTCCTGCGAGCTGCTGGGAAGGGTTTTTGCACAGCTGGACAGCCGTTATGACCGGGGACTGGAGATATCTCTTGCCGTGCTGGAAGATTTGAATGGTGAAGAAATGTCCCATTTGGCGGGCATTCTGCACCGCCATCAGGGCCCGGTCAGTGAGACCGCTCTGGCAGACTGCATTCGTACCATCCGGTCGGAGCAGCAGCTGCGTACTGTCAGCTCCGAGGATGATCTGATGCGTTTTCGTGACAAGCTTAAGGAAAGAAAAGGGATCCGTACATGATGCCTGTTTTGGACGAACAAGTCCATACTGTGCCCTACGACGATGTAAGCCAGTACCTGCGTGACATTGGCCGCTACCCCCGGCTCAGCCCGGAGGAGGAGCTGGCACTGGCCCGGCGCTGTGCCGACGGGGACGGGGAAGCCATCCGCCAGCTGGTGAATTCCAATTTACGGCTGGTGGTCTCTGTTGCCAGGGAGTATGCCGGCCGGGGCGTGCCGCTGCTGGATCTGATCCAGGAGGGCAGTATCGGTCTGCTGGCGGCAGCCAAGAAATTTGATTATACTTTGCAATTCCGGTTCTCTACATATGCGACTAAATGGATCCGTCAGGGTATTACCCGGTGTATTCTGGATCATAGCGGTTTGATCCGTGTGCCTGCCCATACGGCAGAGCGCATCCGACGAGTGACAAAAATGCGTACGGCATTGATCCAGCAGCTGGAAAGGGAACCGGAAATAGAAGAATTGGCCCAGGCCTGTGAGCTGACGCAGGAACGGGTGCGGCAGCTGTTGGCGCTGGTGCCGGAGGTATGCAGTCTGGATGCCCCGGCCGGGGAAGAGGATGCTACGCTGGGTCTTCTTTTGGAGGATATTACAGCTCCGCAGCCCCAGCAGATGGTGATCCGTGAAGAACTGAAACGGATCTTGGAGCAGCTGCTTGCCCAACTGACGGACCGTCAGCAGCAGGTGCTGCGGCTGCATTTTGGGTTGGAGGATGGTAATTGCCATTCTCTGGAGGCGATCAGTATTCGTTTCGGCGTTTCCAAGGAGCGTGTGCGTCAAATTGAACGCCAGGCTATGGAGCGGCTGCAGCAGCTGGGTGCAGGCATGGGATTGGAGGATTTTTTAAATGAATGAGTTTTCCTTTGAGGCTTCTGCCTGGGAACTGTATGCGGAAAAACTGAACCGGGGCGACCGGGTGGCGGCTGCCAGAATGCTCACACTACTGGAAGGGGAGAGCGAAGACTCTGTAGAGGACGCGTTTGCTGCCCTGGAAGAGGTAGGAGTCGCGCTGGATATTTCGGAGCTTCCCAAGCCGGTTATCACAGGGGATAGCGGAAAGCGCCTGCTGCTGGAAGAAAAGCTGGTAGAGCAGGGGAAATTGCTGACAGATCTGCCGGAAGGAGACCCGCTGCTGCTATATCTGCAGGAATTGGCGGGGATCCCGGTGTGCGGGGATGAAACGGTGCTGGCACTGGAGCTGGCGGAGGCAAACCGACAGGAGAAAGACAGCCGACAATTACAGGCGCAGCTGGTCGATTTGTCCCTTTCCAGGGTCGTGGAGTTGGCCGGAGAATACACCGGACGGGGCGTGCTGCTGCTGGATCTGATCCAGGAGGGCAGCATGGGCCTCTGGCAGGGCATTCTGAATTACACCGGACAGGAGGAATTCTTTGCTTGCCGGGATTGGTGGATCCGCCAGTACATGGCCAAGGCGGTAACCCTGCAGGCCAGAGAAAACGGCGTAGGCGGTAAGCTGCGGCAGGCACTGGAAGATTACCGGGCAGCGGACCGCAAACTTCTGACACAGCTGGGCCGCAATCCCACCCTGGAGGAAATTGCCCGGGAAATGAACGCGACCTGTGAGGATGCACAAGTTTACGAAGAGATGCTGCGTACGGCCCAGCTTTTGGAAAAGGCCCATGCACCCAAGCAGGAAGAATCCCCGGAGGATGAGCAGGCTGTGGAAGATACGGCCTATTTCCAAAGCCGCCAGCGGGTAGCGGACATGCTGTCAGCTCTCTCGCCCCAGGAGGCTCAGGTGTTGACTTTGCGCTTCGGATTGGAGGGCGGATTGCCTTATACGCCCCAGGATGTGGGCGCAAAGCTGGGGCTGACTGCTGATGAGGTGGTAGCGATGGAGGCCTCTGCCTTGGCGAAGCTGCGGACTAAACAGTAAGGAGAAAGTGATATGGTACAGTTGCAGTATAAGACCTTAGAGGGGGATTCTCCCCAGGGGAAATCGAGGGTCTATTTTACCTGCCATCCGCAGGATTTTTTGCGTTGCTTTCAGAAGATCACGGATGAGCTGCTACAGTGCAACAATTGTGCCGTTTACTATTACGAAGAAGAACCGGAGTTAGATGAGGAATATTATGTAAACCTCCAAGGGATGCAGCTTATGGTCATACCTGTGACAAAACAGCTGCTGTGCCAGTCTAACAGAGCGGTAGATGTGGAACTCGCTTATGCGCTGGAGCATCATATTCCGGTGCTTCCCCTTATGCAGGAGCGAGGGATGGAAGAAAAATATGCTGAAGTATTCGGAAATCTCCAATTTTTGGACAGGGGAAACTGGGATGCCACGGCGATTCCCTATGAAGAGAAGCTGGAAAAATATCTGAACAGTGTGCTTCTGGATGACGAAACGACCGCTAAGATTCAGGCGGCCTTTGATGCCTGGATCTTCCTGAGCTACCGGAAGAAGGACCGGAAATTGGCCCAGGAACTGATGAAACTGATCCATAGCGATCCAAACTGCCGGGATATTGCCATCTGGTACGATGAATTTTTGAATCCCGGTGAGGATTTCAGTGATGCCATCCGCAAGGCATTGGAAGAAAGCCAGCTTTTTGTGTTGGCAGTGACACCGAATCTGCTGGAAAAAGATAATTACGTGATGAAGGAAGAATATCCGGCTGCCCGCAAGGCCAAGAAGCCCATTGTGCCTGCAGAAATGGAGAAGACTGACCGGGATGCACTGAAGCTTGATTTTAGCGACCTGCCCGAGCCTCTGGATATCCGAACAGACGGCGCAGTAGGCGGTGCGGTGCTGGATGCACTGGGAGAGCTGGCCCTTCGGAAAAATGACGAGAATCCCAGACACGTTTTCTTCATCGGTTTGGCCTACTTATCCGGTTTGTTCGTGGAAAAAGACCATGACCGGGCGGTGCGGCTGATTACCCAGGCGGCGGAATCAGGCCTGACGGAAGCTATGGAGAAAATGGCCTCTATGTATGAGATGGGGGAAGGCGTCCAGAAGGATCGACTTATTGCAATTTCATGGAGGGAAAAAATCGCAGAGCAAGCCCGATTAACGTATGTGCGTTTTGAAAGTGAGGATGCTGCGGGCCGGTATTTTCGCTGTCTGTTGAAACTTGGTCGTGCATGGTCGCTATACCAGAATCCTCGCTCGGCGCGAAGCGTTTATGAAACTATGCTGAAAGTTGCGAAAGAGCGTGTGCTGCGGGAAGATACGCCGACCAATTTGAGCTGGTTATCTATCTCCTATGGTCAAATTGGCGATGTTTGCCGGGTGGAGGGAAAATACGCAGAGGCGAAAGACTGGTTCTATCAGGATCTGGCGATCGGTGAAAAATTAAAAAACTTGGAAAAACCATATCTATTGCACAATTTATCAATCACATATAAAAGATTAGGTGATGTCTGTTGGGAACAGAAAGAACATGCGGATGCAAAACAATGGTGGTTCAAAAACTTGACTATCTGTTTTCACTTAGCACAGACCGGAGAGGACAAGTATCTTGAGGCGTTGGCAGATAGTTTTTTACGACTGGAAAAACTAAGCAAACATGGATTATATTTAGCAGACGTAAAAGATTGGTATCTGCAAGATGTGAAGCTCAAGAAAATATTGGCAGAACAGGGAACGCAAAAATCACAGCGCGATTTGAGCAATAGCTATATCCGTTTGGGTGAGTTCTGCGACGTGACGGGCAAACCGTTGGAAGCAAAGCAGTTTTACGTGCAGAGTGTAACGCTCCTGAAAAAATTAGCACAGTACAATCAGTGGGATGACTTGGATCAACTGAAGCGCTTGTATTGTGTGTTGGGAAACCTTTGTGAGAAAAACCAGGATTTATCCGGCGCGGGGGATTGGTATCAGCAGGAATTGGATCAGGAATTGTATATGACCCAGACTTTCCGGACACCGACGGGTGATAATTTGGCACGTCTTTACGGTAAAGTAGGATGGGCAAAGCGGGATATATCCCTGCTGGAAACTAGTCTCAAGCTTTACGAGGAATTGGCTAAGCGCAGTCCACAAATGGAAAAAGCGGATGACGTGACCTTTGTTAGCAGAGCAGCATTGTCTGCACAAATTGGTGTATTAAACTCGCCAGATGCAAAAGGCGCATCGGCAGAAGAACTGAAAACGAGATATCTAAATGCATTTGGCAAAGCAATCGGACTGGATGTCAAAGCTGCTATGGGGATCCCTAAGCCTCGAAACAACCGTGCGTAAATCAGCACACAGAAAGAAGGATAATTCATATGCCTAAAACCTATTCCATTGCCATTGACGGCCCGGCCGGGGCCGGTAAGAGCACCATTGCCAAGGGTTTGGCAAAGGAGCTCGGCTATTACTATGTAGATACCGGTGCCATTTACCGCACGGTTGCTTATTTTCTGGATCTTTTGGGCATCAGCCCCAAGGATACGGACGGTGTGGAGCGCTATATCGATGAACTGACGGTGGAGATCGTCTACGACGAAGAAGGCACACAGCACATGCTGATGAACGGCATGGACGTGACTGCCGATATCCGCACCCAGGATATTTCCCAGAAGGCCAGCCTGGTCTCTGCCCAGCCGGTGGTGCGGGAGATGCTGCTGGATATGCAGCGGGACATGGCAAAAAAGCACAATGTGATCATGGATGGCCGAGATATCGGCACAGTGGTGCTGCCCCGGGCTACGGTCAAGATCTTTCTGACAGCCTCTGCAGAGGTGCGTGCAAAACGCCGTACGGAGGAACTGCTTGCAAAGGGGCAGAAGGCAGATCTTAACAAGGTGCTGCAGGAGATCCGGCAGCGTGATCATCAGGATACCACCCGGGCAATTGCTCCGTTGAAGCAGGCGAAGGATGCGGTGCTGGTGGATACATCTGAGTTGGACATTGCCGGTGTCATTGCGGCCATCCGAAAGATCATCCAGGAGAAGATCCCCCTATGAGTGTTACAGTAGCAAAAAGCGCCGGTTTCTGCTTCGGTGTCAACCGGGCGGTGGAGCTGGTGGAACAGCAAGCGTCTTCGGGGAAGCAGACTGCTACCCTGGGGCCTATTATCCACAACCGCCATGCGGTGCAGCGGTTTGAAGCCATGGGTGTCCGGGTGCTGGAAAGCCCGGAGCAGGCCCAGCCGGGCAGCACGGTCATCATTCGCTCCCATGGTGTTACCCGAGCGGTACAGCAGCAGCTGGAGAGCCGGGGCGTGGAGGTGGTGGATGCCACATGCCCCTTTGTGAAGCGGATCCACAGCATCGTCAGCGCCGCGGAGGCAGAGGGCAGGCAGATCATCATCATCGGTACGCGCTCCCATCCGGAGGTGGAGGGGATCGCGGGCTGGTGTGACCACTGCCACATCTTCGAGACCCCGGACGAGCTGCGCAATTGGGTCGAAAGTGGACAGATTCCTGCGGATTCGCCAATTTGCATGGTTTGCCAGACAACTTCCACCGAATCTTTGTGGAAAATGTGCGGCGAAATCGCAAAAAAACAGTTTACTAACTTGAAAATTTTTGATACAATATGTAGAGCAACTGAATCCCGGCAAAGCGAAGCGGCGAACCTAAGTACAAGATGTCAAGCCATGGTCGTTGTAGGAGATGCAAGCAGTTCCAACACAGGCCGCCTTGCCATGATTTGCCGGGAGCGCTGTGAAAAAGTCATTCTGGTGGACAATGCGTCTGAACTGGATCCGGAATTTTTCAATGGCGTGCATGATGTTGGAATCACTGCCGGTGCGTCGACACCTGCGTGGATTATAAAGGAGGTCAACAAGACTATGAGCGAAATTTTAACGAATGATGCTGTACAGGAGGAAAGCTTTGAGGCACTTCTGGAGCAGTCCATCAAGACTTTAAATACAGGAGATAAGGTTCTTGGAACCGTTACCGGCATCGGCAACACCGAAGTCCAGGTCGATCTGGGCACCAAGCACGCGGGCTACATTCCCTACGATGAAGTCAGCACCGATCCTTCTGTAAAGCCTGAGGACATTCTGCACGTTGGCGACGAGATCGAAGTGTTCGTTGTGCGCGTCAACGATCAGGAAGGCACTGTGCAGCTGAGCAAGAAGAAGCTGGACGGCATGAAGGTTTGGGACGAAATGGCTGCCTACGCTGAGGACAAGACCACTGTCGAAGGCACCATCACCGAGGAGAACAAGGGTGGCCTGGTGGCTTCTGTGAAGGGTATCCGCGTGTTCATCCCCGCTTCCCAGTCCGGCATCGCCAAGGGCGGCGACATGGCTGGCCAGGTTGGCAAGGCCGTGAAGCTGAAGATCACTGAGGTCAACCGCGCCCGCCGTCGTGTGATCGGCTCTATCCGTGCCGTCGCTTCCGAGGAGCGTAAGGCTGCCCAGGAGAAGATCTGGTCTGAGATCGAGGATGGTGCCAAGTATCACGGCACCGTCAAGTCCCTGACCTCCTATGGTGCGTTTGTGGACATCGGCGGCGTGGACGGCATGGTCCATGTGTCCGAGCTGAGCTGGAACCGGATCAAGAATCCTGCTGAGGTCGTGAAGGTCGGCGACGAGATCGATGTTTATGTCATTTCCTTCGACCCCGAGAAGCACAAGATCTCTCTGGGCTACAAGACCGCTGAGATGAATCCCTGGAATCAGTTCATGACCGGCTACAGCGTTGGTGACGTAGTCACTGCCAAGGTGGTCAAGCTGATGACCTTCGGTGCCTTTGCACAGATCCTGCCCGGCGTAGACGGTCTGATCCACATTTCCCAGATCGCCGACAAGCGCATCGGCAAGCCCGAGGATGTTCTGGCTGAGGGTCAGGAGGTCCAGGCTAAGATCACCGATGTGGACGCTGAGAACAAGCGTATCTCCCTGTCCATCCGTGCTCTGCTGGAAGAGACCGAAGAGCCTGAGGAAGCCGAGGCTGAATAAGCTGCATCTACATACCGGGTCCGACGCAGTCGGGCCCGGTATTTTCTGTGCGCGCAGTTCGATTTTTGTTGCATTTTTCGTGGCGCTATGCTACACTGAACCTAGAAATAGAAGGGAGGCGGATGATATGTCCCCTGTTGATGCGGTGGCCGATGGCTTTGTAGCGATCTTTGTAGTTTTCCTCGTATTCTATGTTTTCTATTATGGTGCTGCAATTACCATGTATGTATTGGGCTCTCTGGGCCTTTATACCATCGCCAAGCGCCGTGAGATCAAGTATCCCTGGATGGCTTGGGTGCCGGGTTTGAACTACTGGACCTTGGGCAGTGTTTCTGACCAGTATCAGTATGTGGCAAAAGGAAAGATCCGCAACCACAGAAAGTGGATGATCGGTCTGGTGATCGCCATGGCTGCCCTCATGATCGCCATGTATTTGGCTTATTTTATCGGCTATTTTAGGATGTTCTTCCAGATCGGCATGCGTGAGGATCTGGATGCCTTGGAGGCGATGGAGGTTCTGGACCTGATGTTAAAGCCTCTGGTGCCTGCCCTGGTGCTTGCTCTGGCAGCTGTGGTTGTGAGCATTGTGCTGACGGTGTTCCAGTATCTGTGCTATTACAACCTGTTTGCGTCCTGTGATCCGGATAATAAGGGCTTGTATTTGGTGCTGGGTATTTTGTTCAGCTTCCTTTTGCCGGTTTTCACATTTGTGTGCCGCAAGAAGGACTTGGGAATGCCCCCAAGAAAGGACGATCCTGTAATCTGTATACCTTCCCCGGTTTATGGGGTGCCTGTGCAGCCCACGGAGCCGGTGACACAGCCCCAGGAAGCCCAAGATGGGATTCTGAATCCGTAATATAAGAAAGGGCGCGTTCCGCACACGGAACGCGCCCTATTAGTATGTCAAATGAGTATATTCATTTGACACACGGAGGGATCTGTTTGGTTTAATGAACGGAACAGATTAGTTTCGGTTATATTTTTCCTTGCAGCGCCAGGGTCAGCAAAATGCAGGTGACCAGCAGAATAGCGGCAGCGATATAGAGACCGGGTTTGCGGCTCCTGGGTGTAGGATCCGTTTTAGGGATCAGCCCGGTGCGGCGCAGAGCTGTTGTCAGAGGCTTATACAGGCCCAGCACCAGGGCGGTGTTGAAGCCGGCTTTCAGAGTATTGAAGGGAAGAAAGGCAGGGATCAGCAAGGCCTGTACTTCTTCTCGGGATACATTCATATACCAGGGCGTGATCAGCCAGTTCCATAGCATCATAGCGGCGATCATGACGATACTGCCCGATACCAAACCCAGCACAGCGCCCTTCAAACTATGGTCGCGCTTGTAGATCCAGGCAGCCACGCAGGCAAAGCTGCAGGTGGACAGAAGATTCATCAAGCATCCAATGGGACCGGTCTCGCTGATGGTCACCATTTCCAGTAAGGATACCACCAAAGAGATGACAAAGGAAGCCATAGGCCCCAGTAAAAAGCCGCTGATGGTAATCACAACGTCCTTAGGCTCGTATTTTAAGAATAGCACCACCGGAATTCGCACCAGACTGACAATCAGGTAGGAGACAGCTGCCAGCATGGCCAGCAGCACCAGTTTTTTGATATTGACCGTTCGTTTCATAGCCATTCCTCCTAAAAGAAAACGCTCTGAGCATACACCCAGAGCGCACAAATTGCCAAAGCGGAGAATCTTCTTCCATCCAGACTATACTGTCGGTATCGGAGTTGCACCGATTCAGCGCCTGCGCGCTCGCGGACTGTCACCGCCGGTCGGGAATTTCACCCTGCCCTGAAGATGTATTAACTTTTCTACAGAATACCATGGAGTAAAGCACTTGTCAAGTAGGGGAATGGGTGATACAATGGAGCTACTGTCCGACGGTGGGAACCGTCTGAGGTGTGGTCTGTTCGGGGGCCGACTGGGGCATCTTGAAGCCGCGGATAGCGCCCTTAGCAGCTGTGTCGGTTACATCGCCCCCGATGACTTGGTCCTTATAGATCAGCAGTGTAGCGTAGACGGGCTCAGTGGCTCCGGGGTAATTGGTGATTTTATACACATAGCGCATGACGGTCTTCCCGGCGTACTGGCTTAGATCGTAGCCCTGGCTCTTCTGCAGGGCGTTGTAGCGGTCAAAGACCTCTGTACTCTGTTCCGGGATCCGAACCTGCCCGGATTCTTTGGGGGATGCGGCTACTTCCCAGCCGAAATCCTTTAAGAACTGCACCCTGCCATCATTGGTGGCCAGACTGGGGGCAGCGGTTGGCGTGGTGTCTTCGCCGCCGCCCAGCAGCATGATCAATGCTACGATCAGCGCTGCGGCCGCAGCCAGCGCCAGAATGACTTTTTTCTTATCGACCTTTGCGGTCATCATGAACATACAGATCCCTCCTGCGTTGATTTGGTAATAATGCTTATGCATTTATCCGGAGGGATAGAACGGAGAAACCATGGAAAGATTGGACAAATTCCTTTGTGACAGCGGACTGGGTACCAGAAGCCAGGTCAAAGCAA
The DNA here is from genome assembly GCA_045605575.1 of Faecousia sp. GTDB lineage: Bacteria > Bacillota > Clostridia > Oscillospirales > Oscillospiraceae > Faecousia. The sequence continues at coordinate 27,424 of JAZUQE010000164.1, forward strand.
TTTTAAAGACCGGACGTGTGACTGTGGACGGCAAACCGGAGCGAGACGGCAGCCGAAAACTGGATCCGCAGACCCAGACCGTTTGCTGCGATGGGGAGCGGCTTGGCGGCAGCAGACGTGTGGTGCTGATGCTGAATAAGCCGGAGGGCTATGTGACGGCTACAGAGGATGCCAAAGAGCGGACTGTCATGGAGCTGCTGCCTCGAGACTACCGTCATTTGGATCTAAAGCCCGTTGGACGCTTGGACAAGGCCACGGAGGGCCTGCTGCTCTTTACCAACGATGGCAATCTGCTGCACCGGCTGATCAGCCCCAAAAAGGAAGTAGCTAAGGTCTACTATGCCCGCCATGAAGGTACAGCTGCCGAGGCGGACGTGGCGGCCTTTCACCAGGGGTTGACTTTAGGCGATGGTACGGTCTGTTTGCCCGCTGTATTGGAACCCCTTGGAGAAGGGGAGAGCCTGATTACTGTATGCGAGGGTAAGTATCACCAGGTCCGTCGTATGATGGCCTCCCGTGGGATGCACGTTTTGTACTTGGAGCGCCGTAAAGAAGGGAGTCTGACCCTGGGAGAGCTGCCAAGAGGACAGTGCCGGGAACTAACAGAAGAAGAGATCCAGGTTTTGGAGACCAATGAAGTATGACAGCCCGGGTGCTAAGCATCCGGGCTGTCAGTCTATCCAAAAAACATACTGCCTACAATGATAGAGCGGCAGGGGGGAACAAGAACGCGGGTTATGATACTTTCTGTCCGGCCAGAAAGTATCCAAAGAGCCGCGGGGGACCTTTCGTATGGTCCCCGGACTCCCCAGACGACCAAAGGGG
>JAZUQE010000165.1:0-2962 GCA_045605575.1 Faecousia sp.
ACAACCCAGGCTGTTGATGCTGGTCAGGATATGCTGGTCACGCTCGTCCACACCGTCGCCGGGGAAATGCTTGATGGCAACCGCCACATCATTTTCGTCCGCGCCGTCCATATAGCGGCTGGCAAAAGCGATAACCTTGTCTACATCGGAACCAAAAGTTCTGGTATTGGTAATAGGGTTGTGGAATTCCTTATCGATATCCACAATGGGAGCAAAGGACCAGTTCAGACCCAGAGCCGCGCCCTCTGCGCAGGAGACATAGCCCATCCGGTAGCCGTTCTCAGGATTATCAGTTGCCGCAACCGCCATGGGTGCACCGAAGCCGGTACCCTCCAATGCAAGTCCATCGCCGCCTGCTTCCGTATTGGCAGCCAGCAGCAGAGGGATCTTCGCCATGTCCTGAATGGTACGGTGGGTATTCTGAATGTAAGCCGCAGGGCCCATCCGGTACATCATACCGCCGACGCCAATATCACAGACCATGTGCCGCAGGGCACCGGGATCATCCGTAAAACCCATGGGGCAGAATACCTGTCCGGCTTTTTCCTCCAGTGTCATAGAAGCCAGCGTATCCTCTACCCATTTGATCTGCGCATCAGTAAGATAAAAAGGATTTCCTTTCAAATTGATCATGGATTATCCCTCCATTTTGGAATCAGCCTCTTTCTGCTGCGAAAGAGGCTGGTGTTTGTTATATCACTCGAACCGATCGAGAGTCGTGTCAAAGTTATTTCCGAATCGGTCTGAAGAAAGACTTGATCCGGTGTTCGTTGCTCAGGTAAATCAGGAACACCACCAGCAGCACCGCATTGATGATGGACTGGGTGGATGCCTTGATGGCATTGCTGAATACCGCAAAGGTGGAATTGAGCATAGACATACAAATGGCTGCCAGCAGATAGCCCAGCTTATCATTGGAGAACCGGCTGATATAGCCGCCAATGAACATGGGCAGGAACGCAGTAAACATGATGCCGATGGAACCAAAATTCAGTGCGCTGGTATCGATGCTGGTGGTACGCACTGCATACAGGAAGCCGACAAGACCCATCAGCGCACCACAGATGGTATAGCAGCCGATGGCATTGGGAATCTCTTTGATGCCCGTGTCCACAGCCACCTTCTGGCCTTCTTTCAGGGCACGGTAGTTGTAGCCGAAACGGGTGTGGTCAAATATGAAGATCATAAAGATAAGGGCAGCAACGATAATCAGAGCAGAATATACCCAGGTATTTCTGCAGGCCGTCATGGAAGCGTTCTGTACTTCATCCATGATGTAGCGGCCTTGGGTGATGGTAAAGGTGATGCCCTCGTAAATCAGAGTCACACCCAAAGAGGTAATAATAGGGGGAATGCCGAGAGACACATAGATGATGCCGGAAATCAGACCCAGCAGAATACCTGCAGCGACAGTGCAAACCAACATCACCGCTGCGCTGCCATCGCCGCCGGCTAAAACAGCATGGGAGATTTTCGCACCAATGACAGAAGAAAGGGTCATAATGGAGCCAAGGGAAAAGTCAAAACGACCGCTGTTCAGATTGATAGACAGCGCCATAGTGGTAATCATCACAATGCCGACATAGGACACAAAGTTATTGAATCCCAGTGCAGAATCGATCATCTTTCTGCCACCCAGCGCACAGATGATCAACAGAATTGCAGCCACAATCACAGGAATGGCAAGCGTACCGACGATTCTTTTGCCCATATTCTTTTTCAGTTGATTGCCCATAAACTTGCCTCCAAAATTGTTTTGGGTATCCGGGGGCCATTTGACCCCCGGATGGAATGTATTAAGAATTAAGCGCGGTCTTCCTCAACGAAAGCAACAAACTGGTCATAGGTAACGTCTGCACCAACGATGGTGTCCAGCAGTTCAGTGCTGATGATGGGGGTATCGCCCTGGTCTGCGGTATAGTAAGCATCGAAGGAGTCAGCATCGGTAGCAACCAGGTAATCCTGGCTGATGGACAGTGCATAGCCCTCAGCGGTACGGATGGGGTTGCCGTTGCATGCATTAACAACTGCAGCAAAGATGGGACCGACAGAAGATGCGTACTTACCAGCCAGATAAGTCAGGCTGCCTTCCTTGACGTTCTTGCCGTTGCCGGAGGTAAAGGAGTCGATATCGGAGTAAGGCAGTGCTGCGCCGTTGAGCATATCAGCAAAGAAAGTGGTAGCCATACCAACGGAGATGAAGGCATCAATGCCCTGACCCATGGCAGCGCCCAGTTCGTCCCACATGGTGTCAGTGTAACCGGCAATGTAGGAAACAACTTCCACGTCGCCTGCCACAGCATTCAGGTCAAAACCGGCAAACAGCTGGCCGGCAACAGCTTCCATCTCGGACGCACCGTTGTAGGTCAGGCCCAGGCCAACCAGAGTGCCGGCGAGACGGTAAACGTGCATGGGGTTGGGGCAGAATGCACCGTACAGTCCGATCTTCTTCACACCCTGAGCCTTGTAGTACTCGCCCATGGCAACACCGGCTTCAAACTCGGTGGTCATGCTGGGGCCAATCTGGCCAACAAAGTACTCGTTATCCTTGTAGGTCTCGTACAGAGCCTCGTCCATGCCGGAAGCGATGGCGTAGTACAGGCCGTACTCAGCACAGGTCTCGATCTGGGTAGCACGGTCGGAGCTGGACAGGGAGATAATAGCGTTGTAGCCCTGAGCAGCAAACTGCTCGATTGCAGCCTTTTCACCGGCTGCATCTGCCAGCTGCTCGGTGTAGGTCAGGGTCACATTGTAGTGAGGTGCCAGATACTCTTCGTAGTAAGCGCGGAAAGCCAGAGCTTCCTCGCCGCTGACGTCAGCAACCAGAACGCCCACCTTGATGGGAGCCAGTTCAAATTCGTCGGCAGCAGGAGTTTCGGAGTTTCCTGCATCGGCAGCAGGTGCATCCGGTTCCTTGGTCTCAGGCGCGGTGTTGCCGCCGCAGGCAGCCAGGCTCAGAACC
>JAZUQE010000166.1:0-2298 GCA_045605575.1 Faecousia sp.
GGGGACATTTCTTTTTACTGCCGCCACAGTCGCGACACACCCGCCACACAGCCTATTTCCGCTATCCTTTCCCCACCCCAGAGGAAAAGCCCACACACCGCCGCAAGCTGGCTCACACTGCCGGGAAACTTTCTAAAAAAAAGACTTGCAATTTTTCCACTTCCAAGGTAACATCACACAAACTTTTTGGAGGTGCATTCTATGAAAGATATCCCCGCAATCGTCCAGTCCCACATGGCAAAACGAATCGCCCTGTATGGGCAGGAGCCGGAACAGCCGCTGGTGGAGGAATTGTTCAAGCGGTACTCCGAGCTGCAATCCACCAACGATCAGGCATTCCTGGATGCATTCCAGAAGCTGTATCAGTTTATGGAGCCGCTGTCTGTGGATGCCACCCAAGCGGCAAGCCAAGTAGTCTGTGATCTCTGTTCGGAGACGGAACGGATGGCATTCATCATCGGACTTCATGCCGGGATGCAGTTTGCCTGGGAAGTGACCGAGCCGACGGAAATCAAGCTGTGAGGTGCCGCCGTGGAACACTACATTGAGAAGCTGCGAAGCTACCTGACAGAACAGAAGCTCCCGGACGAGTCACCCCAGTCCATCCTCGCTATGCTCTACGAAGCCTACAACGAAATCAATCTGATGGATGATGACAAGGTCAAGCAGGATTTCCATGAGCTGTATGAGTTGATGAATGGCATGCCGCTGCGGGAGATGGATCAGATCGTCTATCCTGTCTGCACCCTCTGCCGTGACCACGAACGCTCCGGCTTCATCCACGGCGTGCAAGTCGGCATCCGGCTGGCGGAGGAACTGAAATAGAATATGGCGGAGAATTGTGAGTGCAATTCTCCGCCTTTTACTTTCTGACAAGCTATGATATAATAACCTAAACACCAAATCGAACGGAGGGATTGTCAAATGTATATCATGGCAAGCGAACCTGCGAAAGGTATGACCGCAGCCGAAATTGAAGCTTATTATGCAGATAAACACTCCCCGCAGGATTTAGCAGATGCTTATGCAATCACGCATAACCAGTTTTGGTGGGTCGAAGATAATGAGTATGACTTTGAAGTAGGTTCCCCCGAACATAAAGCAGCCTGCATGGTCACTGATGAATGGTGTAGGCTTATGCAGCAATATCAAGAACGGATCTTTGACATTCTCAGAAGCGAGGGAATCGAAATTCCAGCCACCAGACAGATTGCTGTGTTGACACCCTTTATGAACAAGTACGGCTACGAAGATCAGGGCGGTTGGTGGGTAACAGAATTGAGGTGAGCATTACGCGGATCCTGTGTTTCGGAGATTCTAATACTTACGGCTACGATCCCAGAGGATTTTTCGGTGATCGTTATGGTGCAGAAGATCGTTGGGTTGACCTGCTGGCGAAGCAGACAGGCCATAAGGTAATCAATGCCGGTGCCAACGGTCGGGAGATTCCACGCAATCCCTATGCGTTCCGATTACTCACCGAACACGCTCCTGTGGATATTTTCCTTTTGATGCTGGGCACCAACGATCTGCTCCAAGGCGCAACCGCAATGGAAGCCGCCACCCGAATGGAAGCCTTTCTGATTCAGCTTCTTCCTCATTGTAAGAATATCCTGTTGGTATCACCGCCACCTATGAAGCGTGGTGCCTGGGTTCCTACGGATGAACTGGTTGCCGAATCTATCAATCTCGCAGAGGAATACAAGTTGCTGGCAAAGAAGCTGAACCTTCCCTTTGTCGATACCCGCCACTGGAATATCGAACATGCCTTCGACGGTGTCCACTTCACCGAAGAAGGACACCATACATTTGCAGAGAATCTACGAAAGGAGCTGCGCCTATGACATTGGAAGAAATCAAGCTGCGGCGGTTGTCCGGACAGCATTTGCTTGATCCTGCCGATACCCAGACCGTTGTGAAAGACCTCTGCGGTGTGCAGGCGCAGTTTCTAAGTCATGCGCTCCACGGTCTGTCCATTCGCTGCGCCGAAGTCAGCACCGATGGTTTGGTCAAGAGCTGGACAAACCGGGGTACCATGCATCTGTTCTCCGTGGATGATCTTCCGCTGTTCCTCCATGGGGGTCGGACGCATTTTCTCCGCCCGGTGGATACCCTGGAATCGGATGCCTATATCACCGCTGACCGCAAGGCATACTTTGCCGATCTGATCGTGGATGCCGTATCACAGGGAATCGACGAGCGGGAGACCCTGAAAGCCGTCTGTGAGAAAGCCGGAATGACCGAGAGCGAAAGTCAAAGCCTGTTTGATCCCTGGGGCGGTACCATCCGGGCACTGTG
>JAZUQE010000167.1:0-9844 GCA_045605575.1 Faecousia sp.
GGGGAAAGCGGACCGGGGATGTGTGATCAAGGTTTTCCGCCGCTTTCCCCTTTGGAATCCCCTTTGAGAGAGCTTTTGTGAAGGGGCGATCATCGATCGCCCGCCATCCCGATTTTCTCTCCAAACTTGCCGTCTCTCACCGTAGGGGAGGGTCAAGACCCTCCCCTACGGGGGGCGGAGTGAGAATGGGAAGGAGATTGCGAAGCCTGTGTGAGCACTGGCTTCGCAATGACAAGGCGTTACGAAGGTGCGGAGGGGAGCCTTGGCGGGCGGCAGGTTGCCGCCCCTACGGCGGTGTAGGAAGATTTGCAAGAGATGGAGGGTTTCGGGCGGTCGATGATCGCCCCTACGAGGGGTTACGGGCTCCCCCCAGCGCTGCGCGCCACCCCCCTCATAAATGCGGGGGGCAAGGGTAAGCGGGAGGGTTGCGGGCGATTCATGATCGCCCCTACTATCGTGTAACACACATTGCGATCGTAGGGCGGGGGCTTGCTCCCGCCGCCGGAAATTGGAACAATTTCCGGATTTACTGAAGGAAAATAAGCCGATGATCGCCTATAGCGATGTGGTTTTGCGTTGCAAAACCACCGGCGGGAGCAAGCCCCCGCCCTACGGTATTTTAGAATCGTCAACTTTTAGATGTTACAAGGTACTACGGCATGAAGCGATAGTGCAGAGGAATTTGGGGACAAGGGATGCGATGACGAGAAGGGAGAAGACAACAAGAACCGGCCTTCCACATTCTGAGGGGAAGGCCGGTTCGTTTCTTAGTTGTTTACACCGTGGTGCATGGTGGGGCTGGAGGCATTGAGTGCGTAGAAGCTGCAGTCATTTGCCAGACCCCACTGGATGATCCGCTCAATAGCGTTTAGGGTCGTCCAGTGGATATCGTGCATTAGGACCACAGATGTTCTGCGGGTGGAGATGCCGCCTACCACATTCGCGTACACCTCGTCGGGAGATTTGGCGCCGCCTGCGTCCTTACTGTCCACGTTCCAGTCGAAGTAGGTGTATCCCATTTCGGTCAGCTGATTGGTCAGTCGGGTCATAATGCCGGGGTTGAAGCGGCTGACCATATTGGAGCTGCCGCCGGGGAACCGAAGCAGGGTAGGTGCCTTGCCGGTGTAGGCCGCGATATGATTCTGCATGGCGTACATATCCTCAAAGAAGGCTGCTTCGCTGGCATAGATCTTATTGTAATTGTGGGTCATAGAGTGGATCGCCACCGTATGGCCGGAATTTGCCATTCGGGTCAGCAGTTCCGGGTAATCCGTACCCACAACAAAGAAGGTCGCCTTCACGCCGTATTTGTCCAGAATATCCAGGATCTGGGAAGTGTAGCTGCAGGGGCCGTCATCAAAGGTCAGGTAGACTGCCTTCGCACCTTCGATCACCGTACCGCCGCCGCTGGGGGTAGGCTTCACCACTTCTACCTTACGGGTAGCGGTTACTGTATTGTCGTAATTGTCCTTTACGGTGTAGGTCAGCTCATAGGTGCCCTCCTTTGAGGTGTCCACAGCGCCTTCCACTACCACGCGGCCGGTAATATCGCCGTCTACATTATCAGTAGCTTTGTAGCCGGGCTCTGTATATTCTTTGCCCACATAGACCACCACGATGGGTTTGCCCTCCAGCACCAGTTCCGGCGCGATGGGATCGTCATATACCACATGGCGTACCACTTGAGTCCGGTTACCGGAGCTGTCGGTAACGGTATAGACCACCGTCTCACCTACGGCCTCGCGAACTACCTGGCTGGTGATATCACCGTCATAATCGTCTATGGCAGTAAAGCCTTCCTCTGCATACACTTGGCCGGGCAGCGTGTAGACCTCCGGGTCTGCTATCAAGGTGATCTCCGGGGCTTTGGTATCCACAATGTGGATCTTCCGTACAGCGGTCTGGGTAAAGGTCTGCTGGCCAAAGAAATAATCCAGCAGGTATTCGGAGGAATAGGTGATTTCATAGGTTCCCAGCTTTGCGGTATCTACCTGGCCTTGGGTCTGCACATGCACGGCAACCGGTTCTTTCATCAAGATCGTGCCGGAAAATGCAGCCTCAGCACCGGGGTCCGTATAGGTCTGACCGTGCTCCAGGGTGATCTCCGGATCGCCTGCCATGGTCACATGCAGCGAAAATACATTGATATTCCAAACGATCAGCGCCGCTGCCACCAGCAATACCAGCACAGCTGCCAATGCAGCTATGCCGATCAGCAGTCCCTTTTTGGCGGAGGATGCACCGCCTGCGTTTCTCTTGCTCATTGGGTATCCCTTCTTTTTCTCGTGATGTCCTTTATTTTACCATACGTACAGGGGAAATCAAGTGACGATGTCGAATTTTTTGTTTTTTTCAAGATTTATTTCAGCCACCTGCATAGCAGGTGGCTGGAATGATCTTAGTTTCTCTCATACAGGCACATTTCATACCGAATGCCGTCTTCCTCGCCGGATTGCAGGACCTCTGAAAGCATCCAGTCGTCCATTTCGTCCAGATTTGGGAAAAAGGTATCTGATTCCAGTTTCGCATGGACCTTGGTTACATAGGCCTTGTCGCAATAAGGCAGCATCTGGCGGTAGATACTGCCGCCGCCAATGACCATCACCTTCGGATATTGCTTCGTATATTCCGCAGCCTCCTCCGGACTTCGGCAAATGACCACGCCTTCCGTATCCACAGCACCCCGGCTGATGACCACGTTTATCCGGTTGGGCAGGGGTCTTCCACCGGGGAAGTCTGCCAGAGTCTTTCTGCCCACGATCACACAGGCTTCCCGGGTAGTCTGGCGAAAGAACTTTCTATCTGCATGGAGAGCCACCGGCTGGGTGCCGTTGGCTCCGATGCCCCAATCCTCATAGACCGCAACGATCAGTTCCATGATATCACCTCAGATCGCCATGGGGATCTCAAAATCGAAGGGATGATACTGATAATCCTCAACCCGGAAGCTGTCTTTCGTGAAGGCATAAAAATCCGTTATGCTCTCGTCTATAGAGAATTTCGGCGCGTCAAAGCCTTCCTTTTCCAGCATAGCCTTCACTGCCGGGATATGGCGGTCATAGATATGGCAATCGGCGATCACATGAACCAGCTCACCAACCTTCAGACCGGAAACCTGGGCCATCATGTGGGTCAGTACCGCATACTGCACCACGTTCCAGTTGTTGGCCGTCAGCATATCCTGGGACCGCTGATTTAAGATCGCATTCAAGGTATCTCCGGTTACATTGAAGGTCATGGAGTAGGCGCACGGATACAGGTTCATCTCATGCAGATCCTCAAAATTGTAGATATTAGTCAAGATCCGACGGGAAGCGGGGTTGTGCTTCAGATCATAGAGCACCCGGTCCACCTGGTCGAACATTCCTTCTTTGTACTGATGCTGGATGCCTAGCTGGTAGCCGTAGGCTTTGCCTATGGTGCCGTCGGCACCTGCCCATTCATCCCATACATGGCTGCCCAGATCGCAGATGCGATTGCTCTTCTTCTGCCAGATCCACAACAGCTCGTCCACAGCGCTCTTCCAGTAGGTCCGGCGCAGAGTCATGATAGGAAATTCCTCAGCCAGATTGTAACGGTTCACAACACCGAATTTTTTCACGGTATGGGCAGGAGTACCGTCCGCCCAGCGGGGGCGCACCTCCAGATCCGTATCGTAAAAACCGTTTTCCAGAATATCCAGGCAGGTTGCCCGATAAAGTTCGTCTGCTCTGCTCATTACAGTATCCCTCCTGACGTTTTTATCAGTATAGCACACGCTTATACAGAATGCCAGATAAATTTTACCCTTGCTTGCGGTATTCGCGCATGGACACACCGTAGTTTTCTTTAAACAGCTGGCTTGCCCAGCTGATGTTATTGAAGCCACTCTCGAAGATGATCTCCGTGACGGAATGGTTGCTGTTGCGTAACATATTGGCAATGTAATTCAGCCGCAGTCTGTTGATGTACTCGCTGACTGTCATACCCATCCACCGACGCATACACCGGGAAACATGCTCCCGGGTCTTATCCGTCAGACTGAAGAAATAGTCGCTTCCTTGATTGAAGCCGCCTGCCCGAAGCTGGGCGCACATTTCCTCCAGCCAGGCCGGGACACCCGTCTCTGCCGCCTGAGGTTCATAAAAATACTCTGTGACCAGCTGCAGAAGCAGCAGTCTGAGAGCTGTCTTTCGTTTTTCGTACTCATCAGACTGTAGGGCACGGATGCTGCGCATGCGCTGTTCGATCCGTTCTAGCTCCGCCTTGCGCAAAACTCTCTGGGGAGGCAGCGGTGCATCCAGCAGTTTTTTCGCAGGAAAGCCGTCTGAAAGATAGGAAAACAGCAACTGTGCAGTTTCTTCATGAAACGTGATGTTGAGCATGGAACATGGTCCAAACTCACAAACATAGTCATGGCAGTCACTGGGACGGATCAGCACCAGTGTTCCCTCAGCCAGATGAATGCGCTGCCCGTTTACCACATGCAGCACATTACCCTGAACGATCAGAAACACTTCAAAATAATCATGATAATGGGGGCGGAAGTACTCTGTGTCGGAATGGATATAGCGGTAACCAATTCCGGTCATCTGGTCTACAAATCTACTTGCCGTCAGTAGTTTGGGCTCCATAAGCATTCCTCCAAATATCAAAATACCATAAGAATTATATCACAATGGTATTTGTTTTTCAACGGCCGCTTGTGTAAAATAACAATATCCTAAAAAAGAAAGGTGAGCACTATGAGCTTTATTGCGCAAAAGATCCAGATCACCTGCGAAGAATTAAAACGGCTGTCCGTCTGTCAACTGCAGCCCTTGGAGGGAGTTGAATACGTTCCCTGCACCTACAAGACCGGGAATACACCGCCTGCCAGCGGCTGGATTCCCTACGTACCTGGTACTGTTCTGTCCGGCCGGGATGCCCATTTCTGGATGCGGGTCAACTTTACCGCACCCCCTGCCGCCCCCCGCAAAAGCCACTTTATCCTCTGCACCACCGGCAGAGAAGGCCAGTGGGACGGCACAAACCCCCAGGGGCTGATCTATTTGAATGGAGAAGCCGCCCAGGCTGTGGATACCCACCATACGGAAATCTATCTGGAATCCGGCAAGAACTATGTTCTTCACAATTATTTCTACTTGAGTCTGCTGGATGTGCCGGTAGCTGTGGATATGGTGATGTGCGAACGGGACACCCGACTTGAACAGCTTTACTACGATATGCAAGTTGCTCTGGACTGCTGCATGCTGCTGCCAGAAAACAGCAATGACCGCATTGCCATGATGGATGTGCTTGAGCAGACTGCCAACCGGATCGATTTCCGCAGCCCCTATAGCGAGCAGTTCTATGCCAGCATCCTGGAAGCCCAGGAATATCTTAGCCAGGAGCTTTACGAAACCCTCTGCACCCCGGAGGGCAAGCCCATCGTCAGCTGTATCGGCCATACACACATCGATGTGGAGTGGCTTTGGGCCAGAGCCCAGACCCGGGAGAAGATGCAGCGCAGCTTCGCTACCGCCCATAAGCTGATGGAGCTTTACCCGGAGTACAAGTTTATGCTGTCCCAACCGGAGCTGTACCGCTATCTGAAGGAAGAATCCCCTGCCCAGTATGAGCAGCTCAGGCAACTGGTAAACCAGGGCCGCTGGGAGCCTGAGGGTGCTATGTGGGTGGAGTCGGACTGCAACCTGATCAGCGGCGAAAGCTTTGTCCGCCAAATCTTGCAGGGAAAGCAGTTCTTCCAAAAGGAATTTGGCATAGATTGCAAGATCTTGTTTCTGCCGGATGTGTTCGGCTACAGTGCCGCCATGCCACAGATCCTCAAAAAGAGTGGTATCCGCCACTTTGTCACATCCAAGATCAGCTGGAACGAGACCAATATGCTGCCGGTAGACTGTTTTCTCTGGCAAGGCATTGACGGCACGGAAATCTTTACCAATTTCATCACTGCCCAAGATTACTCCGGCGAGCGCTGTCAGACCGGCACTACCTATGTTGGTCACCTAACCCCCAGCGAGATCAAGGGCGCATGGAACCGGTTCCAGCAAAAGGCGTACACCAACCGTGCCATGTCCACTTACGGCTACGGCGACGGCGGCGGCGGTCCTACCAGGAAAATGCTGGAATACCAGCGCAGATTGGCAACCGGTCTGCCCGGTATGCCTGTAACCCGGATGTCTACACTCAACGATCATCTGGACAAGACCCGCGAGGAATTTGATGCTGCCTGCATCCGCACCGGCAGAACGCCTAAATGGGTCGGCGAACTGTATCTGGAATATCACCGCGGTACATACACCTCCATGGCCAAGAATAAACGGGGCAACCGCAAATCCGAATTTGGTCTGCAGCTGGCAGAGGCACTTTCTTATCAGGATCTGCTGTTGGGCGGCAGCTATGACACCCAGGGCCTGTACCATCACTGGAATCTGGTACTTCACAACCAGTTCCATGACATCATTCCCGGTTCTTCCATCAAGGAGGTTTACGACGGCACAGACGCAGATTACGCCCAGATCAAGGAATACTGCCAGTTTCTGACCCAGCAGAAGCTGCAATCACTGGCAAAGAAAGTAGATACCGACGGCGTTCTAGTCTATAATCCCCTGGGTTTCCCAAGAAAGGATGCCGTAATCCTCAATGCACAGCATGTTGAGCTTCCCGAGGAAGTTCCTGCTTTTGGCTGGAAGGTATTTCCTATCCTTTCCACTGCATGCAGTGTACATACCGAAGGATTAACGGCAGAAAACCAATATTATGTATTGACCTTGGATCCCGCCGGTGCCATCGCTTCGCTGTATGACAAGCATGCATGTCGGGAGGTGTTCCTACCCGGCATGCCGGGCAACCAACTGCAGATCTTCGAGGATTATCCAAGGGCCTATGATAACTGGGAAATCTCCGACTATTACAAGGCTAAAATGTGGTCTCTGGAGGATGCAGCCCAAATTACTCCCATTACCGATGGCAGCCGCGCAGGCTTCCGTGTAGTCAAAACCTACTTCAACTCCCAGATCACCCAGAATATCTGGCTCTATTCCCAAGGTCGGCGTATCGATTTTGAAACCGAGATCGACTGGCACGAACACCATCAAATTCTGAAAGCCGCCTTCCCCATGAATGTGCACGCCACCCAGGCCACCTATGAGATCCAATTTGGCCATGTGACCCGTCCCACCCATGAAAACACCAGCTGGGATAAGGCAAAATTTGAAGTTTACGGCCACAAATGGGCAGACATCAGCGAGCACGGCTACGGTGTCAGCCTGCTTAACGACTGCAAATATGGTTTCAACGCCGAGGGTTCTACTTTGAAGCTGACCATGCTCAAGTGCGGAACTTATCCCAACCCCGAGGCCGACCAAGGGCTGCACCGCTTCACCTACTCTCTGCTTCCTCATCAGGGCGATTTCCGGGAAGCCGGCGTGATCCAGGAGAGCTACAGTCTGAACCAGCCGTTGATTGCCACGCAGGCAATCGACGGCAGCGGTGTGCTTCCGGGATGCGCTGGGCTTGTAAGCTGCGACCAGGAGAATATAGTGCTGACGAATATCAAAAAGGCCGAGCAAGACGATGGCATGATCCTGCGCCTTTATGAAGCCTTCGACCGCCGCAGCAGCTTCAAGCTTACGGTACAGCAGGGCTTCCGAAAGGCTTACCTGTGCGATTTGATGGAAAATGTACTGCAAGAGCTCCCTATGATCGACAACACCATTTCACTAACTGCCTCCAATTTTGAGATCTTGACCGTCAAATTCACCCAATAACCAACTTCCCGGGCACGCCTTTCTGAAAAGGAAACGTGCCCGGGAACGCTTATTCCACTGTCACGGATTTGGCAAGATTTCTGGGCTTATCCACATCGCAGCCACGGTTGACCGCCACATAGTAGGCAAACAGCTGCAGTGGGATCACACTCAGATTGGGGCGAAGCAGGGGATGGACTGCAGGAACTGTAATGACCCGGTCGGCGACTTGGCGGGCTTTGTCCTCCAACCCGTCGACCGTTATACACACTACATCCGCGCCTCTGGCTTTGACTTCACGGATGTTTGCCATGGTCTTGTCGAACAGCGCCTCTACCGTTGCCAGTGCCACCACCAGCGTCCCTTCCTGGATCAGAGAAATGGGCCCGTGCTTCAGCTCTCCGGCAGGATAACCTTCTGAATGCAGATAGGCGATCTCCTTCAGCTTCAGGCTGCCCTCCAGGCAGATGGCGCTGTCCGTATTGCGGCCTACATAGAAGGCGTTGTGTTTGCCGTAGTAACGGTCAGCAGCGGACTGGATGGCAGCCAGTCTATCCGGCGTAAGAAGCTGTTCCATATCCTCCGGCAGCTGCTGCAGCGCTGCTACTGCCTCCCGGCAAGCAGGCTCCGGCAGGGTCTCCAGCTGTCGTGCCATATCCAGTATTAGCAGCTGCACTGCCGACAGCTGGGCGGAAAAAGCCTTGGTGGTCGCCACGGCGATCTCCGGTCCGGCCCAGGTATAAAGCACCTGGTCCGCCGCCTTGGCAATGGCAGACCCTACCACATTGACGATGGCTAAGGTCTGGGCACCTCTGCGCTTGGCTTCCTTCAGCGCCGCAAGAGTATCCGCTGTCTCGCCGGACTGGCTGATGACGATCACCAGGTTTTTTTCGTCGACCAAAGGATCGCTGTAGCGAAATTCAGAAGCCATCACTGCTTCCCCAGGGATACGGCAGGTTTGCTCGATGCCATATTTGGCCAGCATTGCTACATAATAGGCTGAGCCACAGGCAACCAGATAGATCTTACGCAAGCTACGAAGATACTGCGCGGTCAGCCCCAACTCCTGCGCTACCACATTTCCTGCCTGGATACGTGGGCTGACGGTATCCCGCACCGCCTTCGGCTGCTCAAAGATCTCTTTGAGCATAAAATGGTCGAAGCCGCCTTTTTCCGCAGCGGAGATCTCCCAGGAGACTGTTTCCGGCTTCTTTTCGATCTGCTCCCCGGCGGCATCCAAGAAGCAGACATGGCGGCCATCGAAGACTGCCAGATCTCCGTCATTTAGATAGGCGATTTGGCGGGTATAGGGCAGGATCGCGGTCACATCAGAAGCAATGAAGTGTTCTGCTTGGCCAAAGCCGAAGATCAGCGGAGAATCCTTTTTTACAGCGATCACGGTTCCCGGCAGGTCGGCGCACAAAATGCCAAGGGCGAAGCTGCCCTCCAGCCGTGCAAGGCTTCGGCGTACGGAATCCAGCAGCTGGCCGCTGCTGCTGTAATACCAGCCGATCAGATTGCAGATCACTTCCGTATCCGTCTGGGAGCGGAAGTGAATGCCCCGCTGGGTCAGTTCCTCCCGCAGGCGTGCCTCGTTTTCGATGATCCCGTTGTGCACTACGGCGATCTTCCCGGAGTCGGATAAATGCGGGTGACTGTTGATATCCGACGGCGCTCCATGGGTGGCCCACCGGGTATGGCCGATCCCCACCGTGCCGGGAACGGTACGGCCGTCCCGGATCTTTTCCCGCAGTACCTCCAGCCGTCCTTTGGATTTCTCGATCTGCAGCCCGGCTGCTCCTTGTATGCACACGCCGGAAGAGTCGTATCCCCGGTATTCCAGCCGTGAGAGTCCCTCCAACAAAACCGGCGCTGCCTGCTGCTTACCTGCATATCCTACGATCCCACACATTGTCAACACTCCCAAATCATAGTAAGATTTTTTGGTTATAGTATGTGTTAGAAATCAAAAAACATGTGTGCGGCCGCAAGACGAAAAACTGCCTGCCGCAAAGAATGCGGCAGGAGTAAAAAAGAACGAAGGGTTATGATACTTTCTGTCCGGCCAGAAAGTATCCAAAGAGCCGCCGGGGACCTTAAGTCGGAGGCCAAGC
>JAZUQE010000168.1:0-2125 GCA_045605575.1 Faecousia sp.
CTATCGGCGATGATGCTCATGACGCCCTGAACAATGTCCTGGCTGCCCGCGGTGTTACCGGCATGTATGATGCCGAAGGCAATCCTGTTTCCGGCGACGCATCTAAGGTCGCAAAGGATACCCTGGCGGCTCTGGACAATACCACCTATGCTGTTTCCCAGCGCACGGGCAATCTGGTCTCCAATATCTTTGAAGACCGCGACATTAACTATTTCATCGACGGGGCTGTGACCTACATGACCCGTGCCGACTGGAATACCTTCCCGGATACGGTCACTACCCTGACTGCCACCGACGAGATCAAGGATCTCATGGAGAACTTCCAGTACAAAAAGCCTGCGGACGCGCCGGATATTTCCACCTTCAAGCATAAGCAGGACAACGGCATTTCCTTCATTGATATGAAGGATGTTCCCTTTGACGATCCCAAGTGGGACGAATTCATCGACCAGATGAGCGTCACCGAACTGGCCCAGATCACCGGCGATAAGATGGGCATCGATAAGATCGAGTCCATCGAGCTGCCTGCCTATGCAGGTGGTGACGGTCCGGATGGCCACCAGCAGGGCGTTCTGCTCAACGCAGAAATGGTTGCCTCTTCTACTTTCAGCAAGGAAATGCTGAGATTGCGCGGTGATTTCATCGCGGAAGAGAGCTACTGGATCGGCTTCCGTCAGATCTATGCTCCCGGTGCCAACCTCCACAGAACCCCCTATTCCGGCCGTAACTTCGAGTACTACTCCGAGGATGCCATTATGTCTTACCTCTGCGGTGAGGTCCAGACCCTGGCCATGGCCCAGAAGGGCTGCGTGGGCACCATCAAGCATTTCTGCGGCAACGATCAGGAGACCAACCGTCACGGTGTGGCTACCTTCATGACCGAGCAGACCCTGCGTGAGGGTCCCCTGAAGGGCTTTGAGGGCGCTCTGCAGAAAGGTCATTCTATGGGCACCATGACGGCATTCAACCGAATCGGTTGTGTTCCCTCCGCTGCGGACTATGAGATCCAGACCCAGGTGCTGCGCAACGAATGGGGCTTCTTGGGCATCAATATGACCGACTCTTCCAAGGACTCTGCGTCTTACATGGGTACGGCTGACAGCCTCCACGCAGGTACGAACCAGTTTAATAATGACCCCGGCCGTGTGCCGGAGGCCACCAGCCTGCTGACCAAGGACCGCGACGGCCATATTTGGAGCAAGCTCCGCGAAACTGCTAAGTATTATCTGTACACAATGAGCCGTTCCAATCTGGTCAACGGCCTTGCGAAGGAAGTTCCCGTTGCGGATTATACGCCCTGGTGGAAGCCTGCACTTATCGGCCTGAATATCGGTATTGCTGTGCTGTATGTAGCCAGTGTCGCCATGTTCCTGGTCTCCACCTACGGAAAAAAGAAGAAGGAGGAGAAATAAGATGAAAAAGCTCTTTGAGAACAGAAAGCTCGGATTCTATTTATCCTTTGGTGCCGGTTTGCTGGCAATCGTTGGTGCAGTTGCATTTGTGGCCGTATACATGCTCACGGCAGGCAACAGCATTGATCGTGTCTTCAATTGGGTGACCTGCGGCTTTATGCTGGCAGGTGGTGCCGTGGGTGTCGTAACAGAGACGCTGCGCCTGCGGTATGGACCGCTGGTTACCGTTGCCTGCTTCGGTGTGGCATTTGCAAATCACCTTGTGGAGTCTGCATATCCGCTGGCAGACGTCCTGACCGGCGTTCCCTTCTTTGGCGGAAACTTCACCCTCGCGCTGATTTTTGCCATAATTTTTGGCGTTGTCACCGTCTGTACGGTGGTGGCCGCCTTTATGGAACATAACAACAATTAGGAGGAAAACACAAATGAAGAAGATTATTGCTCTGCTGCTGGCTGCACTGATGCTGGTTGGCATGCTGGCTGCCTGCGGTGAAGGTGGCGGAAACCCCACCACGGAACCTACTACCGAGCCCACTGAGGCTCCCAAATCCTATCAGTTCTATGGCAAGTATGAAGAAGCCGGCGAATTCGCTTCTATGCTGGCTGCTGCGTTCCTGCTGGATCTGAATGAAGATGGCACTGCTGTTTGTGATAAGTACGCTTTCGGCGGCTATGATGCATCCGATGTCGAATCCAACCGTTCCTATACCCAG
>JAZUQE010000169.1:0-12356 GCA_045605575.1 Faecousia sp.
GGGCTGCCTCACTTTATTAGTGAGACAGCCCCTTTTTTAGGTAAGGTCCCGTTTATTGGACTGTCCACTGCTTCCCGCACTGGGAATACAGCACAAGCCCCTGCATATTACTAGCCATACAAAAGCGACAAAGTTTACGGCTTGAAACCACAGAACCTTATGAAAATTCTGGAAAAAAGAAAATACTTGCGTAAAGGTGTTGCATTTCAGTAAAATTATATCTATAATAAATTATCGGAAGTTACACTTCCACACTGCCTTGGAAAGGGGTATCATTATGGGTAGAAAAATTACGGTCATCGGCGCGGGCAATGTTGGCGCGACGATCGCATACACGCTTTCTCTGGGTGATCTGGCGTCTGAGATCGTTTTGATCGACATCAATCAGGAAAAAGTGGAAGGCGAGGTCATGGACATCGTCCAGGGTACCAGCTTCCGGGAGCCTATTTCTGTGATCGCCGGTGATTATGCGGATGCTGCAGGCTCCGACATCGTGATCATTACCTCCGGCGTGGGCCGCAAACCCGGCCAGACCCGGATCGACCTTGCGCAGACCAATGTAAATATTTTGAAAAGCGTCACGCCCAAGATCGTGGAGGCTGCCCCGGAGGCGTTGTACGTGATCGTCAGCAACCCGGTAGATATTATGACTTATGTATTCACCAAGATCTCCGGCCTTCCCGAGAAGCAGATCATCGGCTCCGGAACGATCCTGGATACAGCCCGCCTGCGCTACGATCTGTCTCACCAGTACCACATTGCGCAGAAGAATATCCACGCCTATGTATATGGTGAGCATGGCGACACATCGTTTATTCCCTGGTCGTTGGCGGATATTTCCGGCTGCAATCTGAGTGAATTTGAAGATCTGATGATCAAGCGGGGTGTGATCACCGAGCGGGTAGATCCGGACAAGACTCTGCACTATGTCCAGAAGTCTGGCGCAGAGATCATTGCCAAGAAGGGTGCTACCTTCTATGCGGTATCTGCCTCTGTAAACAAGATCCTTAACGCGCTGGCGGCGGCTTATGATTCCGTGGCCACCGTTTCTACGATGATGCATGGCGAGTATGGTATCGAGGATGTGTGCATCAGCACCATGACGGTCATTGGACCCGACGGTGTCAAGGGCAAGGTTCCCGTTGAGCTGACCTATGACGAGCGCCGCAAGCTCCAGGCCAGCGCCGATGCCTTAAAAGAAGTGATCAAGAGTCTGGATATTTAACGTACGCCCAAGCCGCTCCCTTACATGGGAGAGGCTTGGGCGTTTTTAAGATCGCCAATTCCAGGTTGTCGTACAACTCTCAGTGGATGCCGTAGGGGCGGCTATTAGCGCCCCTACGGCGTTATACGGAAGCAGCACGATAAGTACCAATTTAACAGGTATCTTCTTTTGGGAGGAACCGTTGCAAAATGCAGGTTTCCGGAGTATAATTTAGGCAATCACATTTGCTTAGGAGATCTTTCTATGATCAAACGTCTGCTTTCCTGGCTGCTGGCGGTATGCTTGTTTGTAAGCTGCCTAACCGGCTGCGGTGTCACCCCTTCTGATCCAGACATTCCCTCTACAGCGGAAACGTCCCCCATGCCGGCGGATGAGGAGCTTCCGGCGGCCTTCCGGCAGGCGCTCTCCCGGTCTGTGATCCTGCTGGAAGGCAGCACGGCAGCCTTTGCGAGAGGAATGGTGGCGGAGCTGCCGGAGGGGGCCGTTGCGCTGACGCTGGAGCAGCTGCTGTACATTCCTGCTCTTTTTGTTACAGAAGGACTTTCCGGCAGCTGGAGCTACGACCCGGACACAGATGCATTTACCCTCTTGCTGGGACAGATAACGCTGCATATTCCCGTGAATGCGGTCACAATGACAGTCAACGGCACACCCACAGTATGCCAGGGCGTCAGCTTCCCCGTAGGAGAGGAGCTGATGGTCTGTGCGCAGGATTATTGCCGGGCCATGGGATTGGAGTTGCAGCAGGATAATGGGATCGCCATGGTGGGTACCGGCCTTTCCCAGGCCGGCTCAACCATATCCGAGGCCTCGGGCCACAGACTCAGCAGCATGCTGCGATCGGAGCTATCTTCCGTTTCCGGTGCAGCCAGCTCCGCTTTCGCGGAGCTGATCATCGATCCCTCGGAGGTACCCCTTGAAACACTGACGGACAAACTGGTGGCCTACGCCGGAGATCTGTATGTGGAAAACTTGTCCGTTACCAATTCTCCGGTGTATGAACACGGCTACCGCTGCTCCATGACGGTGTACAATTATCTGGGCTATTACTACGGCATTGCGGAAGTGTATGATCGGGAAGGCCAGCTGGTGCAAACCGAGCAGCTGAAGCCCTATACGGGTATGAATGCCTCCTTTGGCGGTTGGTTTAAGGATGCGGCGGTGTTGCTTCAGGATCTTTCCAAGGTCAAGGAGCATGGAGACTGGGACTATCTGGCCTATCGATCCGGCTTGAATGCTACGGCCAACCGTATAGTCCTGGATATCCCGCCGGACGGCTATGTGCGTATCACCAGCAATATGGCCCAGTCCGACCAGCTGGCAGTGTATAATTATGTGCATCTGCTGGTGGAAATGCTGTCATCCTGCGGCAGTCTGATCAAGCTGTTTGCAAAGGGGTTTACTTTTGACTCCTGTAAGGACGAGATCAAGGCATTCCTGGTCAAAAAGCTGCTGTCCAATGGGAACATGGCTTCGGAGCTTGCCATGGATTTCCGCAACATGATCTCTTCGGTGTCGGTTGCGGACTCCGGCTTTCAATATGCCCAATGCGTCAATACCCTTTGGACAAAGATGACCGAATCCCTCCAGCGGATGGATCTGGACCCGGTGAAACTGTTGGAGCTTGCCTACGAGGCTGCCAGCGGCGTGGGCGATGCTGCTATGAAGAATTCCCTTTGGAAGAACGCACCGCCTACAGCGGCAGCGTTATATTCCTGGGAGATATCTTCCAATATTTCCAATATGATCTGTCTGATCGGCGATATGGTCGGCTGTCGCAGCAACGCCTCGCTGGTCATTCGTGTAGAGGGCTGGCGGGAGGCCTATGCTAATTTCTTGAAGGAAAACCAGGAGAGCCTGGGCCATGCCCGTTACTATGAAAAGGGCCAGGGCCGATTCACACTGGGCTATCTGACGGATGACGGGATCCCAGAACTGATCATTATCGACAGCAACGATACGGCTACGGTTTATACTTACGACGATCTGCGGGTGCGTTCCGTAGGCTTTGCCTGCGGTTCTACGGATATTGTTCGTTTCCCTTATGAGGACGTGTACTGGAATGCAGACCATGAGGTCCTGATCCGTAAAGACGGCGGTTGGGATCGGTTTGTGCCCTATGGCAGGGACTATTATGACTATGTGCTGGAAGCGGAATTGTTCAGCCGGGATGGCAGCTATTACAGCAACAGCTTTGCTTTGGAAAAAATGGTGCAGGATGGCTATGCATACCGCTGGGAAGCGCAGCCGCGGGGGATTTCCGATACGACCTATGCGTATTTGGCTAAGCTCTACGGTCTGAGTCCGGATAGCTGCAGCAGTATCCGAAAGGAAGAGATCTATTCCATCACACCGGACGTGATTCAACACGTACTGGGATATTAAAAAAGACGCTACTGAATTCGCTTTGTATTCTTAAAGGAAAATCTAAAAAATCCGCAGGAAGCATTGCTGACCTGCGGATTTTGATATATAATTGCACTGGTGATATTTATGGAGAGCAACTTACCGGATAGAAAACACCCTCGTCTGAATCACTATGATTACAGCACCGCCGGTGCGTATTTTATTACCATCTGTACCCATAGCAGACGCTGCTTATTATCCCATATCGTAGGGGGGGCTTGCTCCCGCCGAAATCCAATATACCGCATACGGGCAAATCGCACAAGAGCAGTTATTGCTACTGGAGCAAAGATATCCTTCACTGATAATCGATCAATATGTGATTATGCCGAACCATATTCACGCCATCCTATTATTGGAAGAAACGGCGGGAGATAGCCAGCGCCCTACAGTCATGGATATTGTTTGTGCGTATAAATCGCTTACAACCAAGCAGTGCAAAAAAGTACAGCCTATTGATAAACTGTTTCAGACTTCGTTCTATGAGCATGTCATTCGTGGCCGTGAAGACTATAGAGAGATTGCGCAATATATTGTGAATAATCCAAAGCAATGGGAATTGGATAAACTATATTCAAAAGAATAAGAGACACAGACCGGTCTCGCAGTTTTCTCTTAATAAGCACCCGCAGCACCCTTGACGGATGCTGCGGGCAACCATTTAGTAAATTGGTCAGTCACTTAGAAAAATCAATATCATAACGAGTTCCGTGAGATAACAGTAATCCGTGTGTTAGTTCAATTCGCAAAATGCATGTATTCACATCGTCAAAATTATTGTGTCCGTTATCAATCCATTCGGCAAAGGTTGTACGCATTAAATTGGCAATCTCTTTGTTCTCTTTTTTGCCGAAATATCCCAGATTCATACCTTTTCCATGGGCAGTGAACCAATCTCCTGCGATTGCCACCACAGGATTTTCCGCAATCTGTTTCATCTTGTTTGATAAGCCATAAGTAAGCACATAAAATGCGCCATCAAAATAAAAGGCGTTTACATTGCGCACACAGGGCGCTCCATCAGCTATTGTTGCTAATGCAACAATGCTGTCTTTTCCAAACCGTTCAATCAGTATCATTTCTACTTCTTTTGTTAACTTCTTCATTTTTCGTTCCTCGGACAAATTCTGATTTATCGAACAGTTGCAATGAATAATCAATGCCTGGAGAGTATTGTGTTTCGGCGGGAGCAAGCCCCCGCCCTACGATTATCGCACATGGCCAGTTGCTATATATACTATTCTCCGTTAAAGACAACACGCATTAGCAGGAGCGTTGTTTTCTTTAAGCGTTGAGCGGCAGGCCGTTTTGACCGTCTTTTCGCACCTGTTTGCGATACACCACGATAAACGCGCATAGCTGCACCAGGAACGTTACCGTCCAGGACAGCGGATAGGAGAAAAACAGGCTTTCCAAGGTGTGATACTCCGGAATCCGGAATACCGTCATGATCCAGCCGATCCGGAAGCCGCATACGCCGATCACAGAGATCAGCATGGGAACCAGCGAAGCACCCATGCCCCGGAGCGCGCCGGTGGATACTTCCATCAAGCCGCACAGAAAATACGGCAGGCACACGAAGGCCATTCTGGTCACGCCATAGGTAATGGCTTCCGCGGAGTCTGTAATGTAAATGGAGAGCAGACTGGGAGCAAAGAAATAGCCCAGGCTGCCAACGACCAGACCGGCCACGGTCACACAGGCCAGACAGAGCCAAACGACCTTATTGACCCGCTTATACTGCTTGGCACCGCAGTTTTGCCCCACAAAATTGACAGTCGTTTGATGGAAAGCGTTCTGAGTCACATAGACAAAGCCCTCAATATTGCCAGCGGCCGCATTGCCGGACATGACCACGTCGCCGAAGGAGTTGACGGAGGACTGAACGATCACATTGGAAATAGCAAACAGAGAACTCTGAATGCCTGCAGGCAGACCGATACGCAGCATTTTCAGCAGGGGCTGCTTGTAGATACGCAGCTTTTTCGGGCGCAGACGGCAGGCATCCATCCGGCGCATCAGCGTGTAAATGACCAGCACTGCGGAAACTGCCTGAGAGATCACCGTAGCCAGGGCCACACCTGCCACATTCATGTGCAGCACGGTCACAAAGAAGATGTTCAGCACAACATTCAGCACGCCGGCAATGGTCAGCATGGTCAGAGGACTTTTGGTATCACCTGCTGCCCGAAGAATAGAGGCGCAGAAGTTATACACCATGTTAAAGGTCATGCCGCCAAAGTAGATCTGCATGTACACCGTGGATAGGGGAAGTACATTTTCCGGAGTGCCCATCATGATCAGAAGCTTTTCGGAGAGCAGGATACCGGCAATGGTCAGCACCACGCCGCTCAAAAAAGCCATAGGAACGGCTGTATGTACCGTCCGCTGGACGGTTTCGTTTTCCCGGCTGCCCAGTGCATGGGCCACACTGACACCGGCGCCTACGGACAGGCCGATAAACAGATTTACGATCAAATTGGTGATAGAGCCTGTAGCACCCACGGCAGCCACAGAAACGCTGCCGCAGTATCGGCCGACGACCACCAGATCCGCCGCGTTGAACAGCAGCTGCAAAACACTTGTTAAGATGATCGGAATGGTATAGCCGATAATGCTGGGAAGCAGCGGTCCCTGCAGCATTGACTTGCTATGCATTTTCAAAGCAAACCTCTCCCTTCTGGGTGCGTTACGAGTAATTATAACCTTTTTTTAAAAAAGTGCAAGCCTTTGTCGGGAAAAACCAAGATGAATTTCATGGAAAATCAGCCTGCTGCGAAGCAGCAGGCTGGAGGCTTTTTTACACAAACAGATATTCAACACTTAGGATCACAATGCCCAGCACCACCAGGATCACACCGGTGGCCCGGTTTAGGGTGATGGCGCTGACCCGGTTGGCGATCTTCGCGGCGATCCGGGCCCACAGGAGGGTGAAGCCTACGCAGCTGACCAGCACCAGCCAGTCGGGCGCGCCGCTGATGGCAAAATGGCTCACAGCTCCGGTCAGTGCGGTAAAGGTCATAATAAAGACGCTGGTGCCCACGGCAGTCTTCAGCTCATAGCCCAGCACACTGGTCAGGATCAGCAGCATCATCATGCCGCCGCCTGCGCCGACGAAGCCGCAGATAAAGCCAATCATGCATCCGCAGAGGATGCTCTGCATCAACCGCTTCCGGGCACTGACCTGTCCCATGGCTTCCTTGGTAGTCATGACAGGCTTGAGGATAAATTTCACACCCAGGATCATGGTCATAAACACGGAAAAACCGCCCATAGTCGAGCTGGGAACCAGGCTGGCGACCCAGCTGCCCACCATAGTCAGCACCAGCACCGAGGCCATCATCACCAACCCGTTGCGGATATCCAGATTTTTGTGTTTGCCGTACGTATAGGCGCTGACAGCGCTGGCCAGCACATCCGAAGCCAGCGCGATACCTACCGCGTCATAAGGCTCCATATCCAGAAAGGTGATGAGCATCGGGCTGATCACTGCCGCGGCGCTCATACCCGCAAAACCCGTACCCAGACCGGCACCCATACCGGCAAAGAAGCATACAATTATCGTTATCAAAATACCCATATCGATCCTCCGTTATTGCGTTTGCTGAGCCAGCCGCGCCAAGGCCTGCCGGATCTGCTCCGGTGCCTCCTGGGGGGTGGAGATCCCCATCACGGCCTGTTCCATGGGGCAAAAACCGGTGTTGGTTCTGTTACGGATGGCCGCCACACATTGATCAAAGCTGACTTCGATCCCGTTCTCCCGAAGCACCTGTGCAGCTGGCTCACTGATGACCCCTGCATGTATGGTACTGACTCCCAGCAGTACGTATAAGCAGGCGGCTGCCTTCCCCACCACCTTGTCCGCTGCCCGGAAGCCCCGGACATCCGTGCCTTCCTCCAGCCAATGCATGAGGGGCTTCACGCCCCTTTGCCGGGCGGTCAGTACAGTTTCCCCGCGCACCAGCACGCAGGTGTACCCACCCTCGCGCAAAAGTTGCCGCGCTTGTTCCAAATCTTTCATAGTAAGCTCTTCCTTTTTTTGCATATGGGTCTATTCTATTGCAAGGATCCGAAAAAATCAATGTCTTTTGTGTGAATTTCATCCCCAGGGGGGGCTTGTGCGGTGTTTTTGCAGATGGTATAATGCCCCCAAGAAAAAGAAAGGAAGTGTTTGAATGAAGCGTGATTACACAAGAAGGATCGTCCTGTCGGCCGCCTGTGTTGCCCTGTGTGTGGTGCTGCCTATGGCGTTTCACTCCTTCCCCAACGGAGGAAGCGTGTTTCTTCCTATGCACATCCCGGTGTTGCTGTGCGGCATGATGACCGCCTGGCCCTACGGCCTGATCTGCGGCCTGCTGGGTCCGGCCCTGTCCAGCTTGATCACCGGCATGCCGCCTGCGGCCATGCTGCCTGCCATGATGGTAGAATGTGCCGTGTATGGTGCAGTCTCCGGCTGCATGATGGGCTTTGTGCGCACGAAGAAATATTGGATGGATCTGTACATCAGCATGGTCACCGCCATGGTTGCCGGCCGCGTGGTTGCCGGCCTTGCCAAGGCCTGGATCTTCACTCCCGGCACAGCTCCCTTTGCTTGGGTGACTACCAGCCTGGTCACCGGCATTCCCGGTATCGCCATCCAGCTGGTGCTGCTGCCGGTTCTGGTCATGGCTCTGACCCGAGCAAAGGTACTTCCAAAACGCTATTGAGTAAAAAGGTGCTATATGGACAAAAAGACGATCTGCGAATTTTTTGACCGCTGCGCTCCCTGGTGGGATGAGGATATGGTCCGCAACGAAGCGGTTATTGCCAAAATTCTGGACAATGGAGGCATCCGTGCGGGCGTAGATGTGCTGGACGTAGCCTGCGGTACCGGCGTGCTGTTTCCCGATTATCTCCAGAGGGGAGCCGCGTCTGTCACGGCTATTGACATTTCCCCGGAAATGGCCCGCATTGCCGCAACCAAATTTCCCCAGGTGCAGGTCATCTGCGGCGATGTGGAAACGGCGAAATTTGACCGGCAGTTTGACTGTGTCATGGTCTACAATGCGTTTCCGCATTTTCCGGACCCTGCGCACTTGATTGAGGTGCTGGCATCCTTGGTCAAGCCGGGCGGCAGACTGAGCGTAGCCCACGGCATGAGCCGCGCCGCCATCGACCGGCATCACCAGCGTGCAGGGGCGGTATCCATCGGTCTGATGGCAGAAGATCAGCTGGCAGAGCTTTTCTCACGATGGTTTGCTGTGGACGTGATCATCTCCGATGAAACCATGTACCAGGTAAGCGGTAAGCGCAGATAACAGAAGCTTTTATCAAGCATTAAAAACGGGCGTGTTCGCAAGGAACACGCCCTGTCTATTTACTTGGTTCCGAAGATCCGGTCTCCGGCATCGCCCAGGCCGGGGACGATGTAGGCATGCTCATTGAGCTTTTCGTCGCAGGCGGCCATGTAGATGTCCACATCGGGATGTGCTTCACTGACGGCCTTCACGCCTTCGGGGCAGCCGATGATATTCATCATGATGATGTTCTTGCAGCCGTGCTTTTTCAGAAAATCAATGGCTGCAATGGCGCTGCCGCCGGTAGCCAGCATAGGATCCACCACGAAGGTCACCCGGTTGCCGATATCTTCGGGCAGCTTACAGTAGTATTCCACGGGCATATGGGTCTCGGGGTCACGGTACAGGCCGATATGGCCAATCTTCGCGCTGGGGATCAGGTCTACCATGCTGTCTACCATGCCCAGACCGGCCCGCAGCACCGGAACGATAGCCAGCTTCTTGCCGGCCAGCATACGGCACTTGGCAACTGCCACGGGGGTCTCCACTTCTACTTCTACAGTAGGCAGATTCCGGGTGGCCTCGTAGCACATCAGGCCTGCGATCTCGCTGACCAGCTCACGGAATTCCTTGACAGGCGTCTCCTTGTTTCGCAGCACCGCCAGTTTATGATGGATCAAAGGATGGTCAAGTACATGTACAGTTGCCATAGTTATCTATCTCCTTTATTTTTGCTTCTCCCGTTCCAGACGTTCCCGCTCGGCCTGGGAGAGTCTAAGGTAATTGGGGGTCAGAGCAGCGCCGTCGCCGGATTCGCCCCGTGCAATGGCCGCAAGGGCGGCCAGCCCCACCCCGGTGGCCCGCTGGTGGAGCCGGTGCTCCGGGGGCAGTACCAGACCAGGGACACTCTCTGACAATGTATTATAGCACAGATTGCTACCATCGCCAACCAGAAAAACGTTTTTTCCCAAATTTTTTACTTCTTCTCCCAGCTCCTGCATAGAGATAGCCCGGTCCGGGCAGCAGCGGGTAAGTGTTCCTTGGTTTACATAAAACAAAGCGTTATACACCTGGCTGCGTCTGGCATCCATCACCGGGCAAACGTAGCCGTCGTATACACCCAGCGAAAGGGCCATGGCTTCCAATGTGGATACACCGTAGCAAGGAAGCTCCGCACCCCAGGCAAAACCCTTGGCGGCAGCAGCGCCGATGCGCACGCCGGTAAAACTGCCGGGACCTGCGGCCACAGCAACCGCTTCCACCGCTTGTGCAGAAAAGCCGCATTGTTTCAAAAGGTCCTGGGCCATAACGAGCAGGGTCTGACTGTGGGTCAGGCCTGTGTTTTGGTAACTTTCACCCAGCAGCTTATCTCCCTGAAACAGGGCCACGGAGGCTGCTTTGGCGGAGGTCTCAAAGGCTAAGAGCAGCAATTTCCTCGCCTCCTTCTATGGTAATGCGCCGGGCATCCTCTCCCAGCTTTTCAATGGTCACAAGGATGGCGTCTTCCATAGCATCGGCCACATTTTCGCTCCATTCTACGGCGCATACGCCGCCCCGGTCCAGATAATCCTCCCACCCGATGTCAAACAGATCATCGGAGGAGGCTAAGCGGTACATATCAAAGTGAAACAGGGGAAATTTTCCGGAAAGGTATTCGTTGACAATGGTATAGGTAGGGCTGGTCACAGATTCCTTGGCTCCCAATCCCAGAGCCACCCCCCTGGTAAAGGCGGTCTTGCCTGCCCCCAGGTCGCCCCGGTAGGCGATCACCGTCCCCGGTACGATCACACGCCCCAACGCCGCCCCGACCTTTTCCGTTTCTTCCGGTGAGTTTGTAAAGTATTCCATATTTTCCTCTTTCTGCTATCCCCAGATACTTTTACTGGGAATTCTTCAGCTTTTCAGCCTGGTCGGCGGTAGCCAGGGCATCGATGATCTCGTCGATGGCACCGTCCATAATGGCGTCGATCTTGTAAAGGGTCAAGCCGATGCGGTGATCCGTCACCCGGCCTTGGGGGAAATTATAGGTTCGGATCCGTTCGTTGCGCATCCCGGTTCCCACCTGGCTGCGCCGCATGCCGGTAACCTCGCTGCTGAGCTTTTCCTGCTCGATCTCATAGAGCTTGCTGGCCAGCATCCGCATACATTTTTCCCGGTTCTGCAGCTGGCTGCGCTCCTCCTGGCAGGCCACCACGATCCCGGAAGGCTTGTGGATCAGCCGAACCGCCGAACTGGTCTTATTGACGTGTTGTCCGCCGGCACCGGATGCCCGGTAGACCTGCATTTCGATATCTGCGGGATTGATCTGCACATCTACCTCATCCATCTCGGGCAGCACGGCCACCGTCGCGGTGGAAGTATGCACCCGTCCGCCGGATTCCGTTTCCGGAACCCGCTGCACCCGGTGCACGCCGGATTCGTACTTCAGTCGGGAATAGGCACCCGCGCCATTGACCACAAAATCCGCTTCCTTGACGCCCCCCAGCTCTGTTTCATTATAGTTCATCAGCTCAATGCGCCAGCCCTTCTGGGCTGCGTACATGGAGTACATACGAAAAAGGCTGTGCGCAAACAGGGCACTTTCCTCGCCGCCTACGCCGCCCCTAATCTCCACGATGACACTCTTTTCGTCATTGGGATCCTTAGGAAGCAGCAGGATCTGCAGCTCCTTAAACAGCAGCTCCCGCTGCTGCTTGGCCTCCTGGTAGGACTGCTGGCAAAATTCCTTCATTTCCGGATCGCTCATCAGTTCCTGGGCGTCCAGCATATCCTGGCAGGCCCGGTTATAGGCCTGAAAGACGGTTACGATAGGCTCTAAGTCATTTTTTTCCCGCAGAAGCTTGGCTGCCTTTTGAGGGTCGGCATAAAAATCCGGCTGCTCCGACCGGGCGCTGAGTTCTTCGTAGCGGCTTTCCACGGCCCGCAATTTGTCCAGCATGGGCAAACTCCTTCCAATAAGCTTTTTTGTATTGTACCAACTTTTCAGCCAAATGTAAAGGGACGAAAAAGATTCTGTGTTATGTGAACTTCATACTCTTTTAATATTTTTACCCTTTTTTTCTTCACATTTTCACGATAAGATAAAGACACTAAGACGAGCCCCAGGGGCTCATGACAAAACTTTTTCATTTTTTTCCTCTCCTCTTTTTCTTGTTGCAAAATCCGCGGATCGGGATCCGCGGATTTTGCATTTTTTATTTTGCCGGTCAGCAAAACCAACTGGTATTTGTCGCGGCGTCTCCCCATAGATGCTGTAGGGATATTTGCAAGGGACGGAGAGCTGCGGAGAAGATGTATACCCCAACGGTAATGATCCCACGCAAAATGGGCAGAGGGGATTCCAAAGGGGGAAACGGCGGCTGTTGCGGATGAAGGAGATCCGATCCGTTTTCCCCTTTGGCCGTCTGGGGAGTGAGGGGGGCCTACCGGAGGTCCCCCGCCGGGCTTTG
>JAZUQE010000170.1:0-8180 GCA_045605575.1 Faecousia sp.
GCTGAGCTGGCCGTCTGCAAGATCAACATCGACTCCGACCTGCGTCTGGCCATGACCGGCACCATCCGTAAGTTCTATGCCGAGCATCCCGACAAGTTCGATCCCCGTGAGTACCTGAAGCCCGCCCGTGCCAACATCAAGGAGCTGGTCCGCCACAAGCTGATCAACGTCCTGGGCTGCGCTGGCAAGGCCTAATTCCCCGCTATGTCCTAAGACGCGCTGCGAAAAGCAGCGCGTCTTTTGTTTCCCCCGCGCAGGCAAATTGGTATTTGTCGGTGTGTAAAACACACCGACAAACTGGAAATTTGTAGTACTCAAAACAGCCCCGGAGCGAGCTGCTCCGGGGCTGTTGATTTGCAATTGGTTAGGCTTTGGAAATGGCATTGAGCTGAGCGTTCAGAGCCAGCAGCTGCTCCTTGGAGACCTCCAGGCCCATCATGCCGCCGGCCATACCAAGCAGGCGCAGGATGGTGAAGGAACCCAACATCTGCATCATAGCTCCGGTGAGCTCAAAGCCCATGGCCTTGGGAGCTTCGCCGTTCTCACCCTTGGGCATCATCTGGGCCATCAGTGCGCCGAAGAGCTGGGCACCCTGAGGTGTGGCCATGATGGTGCTGATCTTGTCATTCAGAGACAGATGACCTTCTACCTCGGTGATGTCGAACCAGTTCAGAATGGAGGTCTTCTCCTTCAGACGATAGTTCTCGTTAAAAGTATCCACCTTGCGGATGACGCTCTCGTCGCGGCACTGGCCTGCTACGGCAACCAGCTCAGTGACACCGGCGTTGGGCACCTGGAAGTAGAAGAAGGGGGTCTCGCCCTTGGACTGCTTGCCCAGAGAGACACCGTTCGCAAACAGCTCTACCTCGCTCTGGTTGGAGTAAACAGTGACCTTGGTCACATCCTCTACACGGTCAATATAGCGCTTGCCGCACAGGTAGACCATGGGTTCGGGGTTCAGCCATGCCTTATAAGCATAGAAAGAGTCCTTTTTATACTTACGGTCGAAGGTCACCAGACCCTTGTGGTTCTGGCCGTTCTCGCCGCCCTCGTTGCGGGTGTCGGCGCCGAAGTCAAACATATTCCATACATGGGTGGCCCACAGGTAAGGCCGTACGGCGATCTGCTTGATCAGCTCTTCATGGTAGTAGGCCTGGTATTCCTCGGTATAGTCACCCTGAGTGGGCCTAGAGGTATGCCAGTTGAGCGCTTCACAGCCGTACTCGGAAATGCCGATGGGCTGAGTAGGATACTGGGCGTGGAAATTATCGAACCAGGGGCCGTTCTGATCAGTCTCGCCGCCGTACCAGCCGAAGTAGTGATTGTAGGACACGGTGTCGGGGATACGTACATAGGGACTGTCGATGGGGCACGGAGAGACCACAGCCATGGTAGTCAGACGGGTAGCGTCCATCCCGTGCACCAGATCGTTCAGAATATTGTGGTTCTCCAGCAGGTCGGGATCCTTGTCACCCTTCATGGAGATCTCGTTGGAAAGGCCCCAGACTACGATGGAGGGGTGGTTGTAATTCTGGGTGATGAGCTCCTTCATCTGACTGATGGTGTTTTCCCGGCCGGTGGGCATGTGCTGGGAGATGTAGGGGATCTCTGCCCAGATGACCTGACCGTACTCGTCGCACAGGTCATAGAAATACTGGTCATGCTGATAGTGGGCCAGGCGGATGGTGGTAGCACCGACCTCGCAGATCAGCTCCATGTCTTCCTTATGGTGCTCAGGCAACAGAGCGTTGCCGAAGCTCCAACGGTCCTGGTGACGGCTCACGCCACGCAGGGGATAGGCCTTGCCGTTGAGGATAAAGCCCTTCTCCGGGTCGATCTCGTAGAAACGGCAGCCAAAGCGGGTGGATACATTGTCCAGGATCTCCTTGCCCTCCACCAGATTGACCTCGCAGGTGTACAGGTAGGGATCCATACGGCCATTCCACAGGTGGACATTCTCGATGCAGCAGGAGAATTTGGTCTCGGTGCTGACTGCGTTGGCTACGGCGTTACCATCGGCATCCACAACGGTATACTGGAAATACTGGTCTTCCTTCAGATTTGTTGTGAAAACTTCTACTTCCACATTGGCGTTGCTGCCCTCTACTACAGGGGTAACCTTGATACCGGGGCCACCGTAGTAATCCAGATCAAAGTGGCTCTGGGCAACGCAGACCAGGTTCACATCCCGGTACAGGCCGCCGTAGAAGGTGAAGTCTGCCATCTGGGGATATACCCGGTCATTGGGGGCATTGTCCACAGTGATAGCCACCAGGGTCTTGTGCTCACCCAGGGCTTTGGTGATGTCTACACGCCAGGTAGAGTAGCCGCCGTCATGATGGGCCAGATGCTTGCCGCCTACGTACACATCGGCAGAGGAATTGGCGCCACGGATCTCCAGATAGTAGCAATCAGCCTTGGGCAGCTCCGTGCGGTCCAGCTCCTTGACATAGCAGCAGGTTCCACGGTAGTAGTCGCTGTCGCCATCCTGGCCGTCAATCGCGTTCCAGGAATGAGGCAGGTTCACAAAGTTCCACAGCTCGGGGATCTGGTCAGGCGCTTCAGCCACGCCCTTGGCAAAGGCCCATTTGCGGTTTAAATTTACAATGGTTCTCACTATCAGTTGCCTCCTAAATCATATGGTTCGGTAAATTGGGTCAATCGAGTCGCTTATGGTATCACTATAGCATAAAAATGATAGCTCGTCTATGAAAATATTGTGAATTATGCACCTAAAACCCCGAAAAATCTTCACAGAATCACTGTCTCTGTTTTCAAACCCACCTGCTCTGCGTTGACAGCTTTGTGCGGGGATGATATTATTTTGTTAGCAACAAAGGGGGTAACAGCCATGCGGATCCTAAATATCGGCTCTTTGAATCTGGACTATGTTTATCAAGTAGATCATATTATTTTGCCCGGCGAAACGGAAGCAACCTGGTCACGGAGCGTGTATCTCGGCGGAAAAGGTATGAACCAGTCCATCGCCCTGGCTAAGGCAGGCGCACAGGTATTTCACGGCGGTCTGATCGGCACCGGCGGCCAGCCTTTTCTGGATGCCTGCGCCGAATACGGCGTCAACGCCGATCACATCCGCCGACTGGATGCCCCAGACGGCCACACAGTGATCCAGATCGACAAAAATGCCCAGAACAGCATTCTCCTATTCGGCGGTACCAACCAAATGCTGACGGAGGACTTTATCGACGAGATCCTGGCGGATTTCAGCAGTGAGGATCTGCTTTTGCTGCAAAACGAGGTGAATCTGTTGCCTTACATTGTGGACAGAGCCTCTGACAAGGGCATGACCATCGTGCTGAATCCCTCACCCTTCCATGAAAAGCTGCAGGCTGTGGATCTGCAAAAGATCAGCCTTTTTTTGCTCAATGAGGTGGAAGGGCACCAGCTCACCGGCTTTTCCGAACCAGAGGCCATTTTGGCGCGGATGCGGCAGCTCTATCCCAACGCGCGGATCGTATTGACACTGGGTAAGGATGGTGCCATTTATACGGACGGTCAGCAGACCCTGTACCAGCCCATTTTCCCAGTCCATGCCGTGGATACCACCGCTGCCGGGGATACCTTCACAGGCTTTTTCCTGGCGGGTTTGACGGAAGGTATGCCCATGGAAGATGTGCTGCGCATGAGTGCCAAGGCTGCCTCTATCGCCGTGACCCGTCCCGGCGCCGTGGCATCCATCCCTACCCGGGCAGAAGTCATGGCGGAGTTGAAAAAAGAAGGCTAAATTGGTATTTATCGTGCAGGCCATTCGTAGGGACGGCCATTGGCCGTCCGGCCAACAATTGCACCGCAATTGTTGGAATTTCCAAAGAAAATAACAGAATGATCGCCTTTGGCGATGCAATTTTGTTTACAAAATTGCGCGGACGGCCAATGGCCGTCCCTACGATATCCACGGGAGACTGTCCGACAAACTGAAATTTGAACACCGAAGCAGCAAAATACCGGACGTGTGGTGAGCACGTCCGGTTTTGATGTTAGTCATTGGGTTTCATAGGGCAGGTGATGGCCATAAGGCCCTCCATGGAATCATGCAGGATCCGGGAAGCAGGCGTCTGCACAGCCCGGTAATAGACCTCCTTGCCTTCCCGGCGGCTGGTGATCAGCCCGGCAGTTTTCAGCTGCCGCAGGTGGTGAGAAATGGCAGGACTGCTCATGCCCATCATAGCTGATAGATTGGTAACGCACTCCTCGCAGTGGCACAAAAGCCAGAAAAGCCGCAGTCTGCTGCCGTCGCTGAGCTGGCGGAACAGCTCAGCCAAAGTCTGAAATTCCTCCGTTTGTGGCAGGCCTGCCAGCAGCTGCGCTACAGGCTGCCCATGGTCATGGGGCAGATGGGTATGGGCCATAAAGCTCCCTCCTTTTTTATGATTCTACCACAGCACCCGGAAAAAGAAAAGCAGAATTTTCTTGACAGCGCAGCATCCCTTTGCTACAATACGATTAAACGATTGTTTAATCGTATTGTCATTTAGGAGGTATCCACATGAAAAAAACTTACCGCATTGACGTGGATTGCGCCAACTGCGCCAACAAGATGGAAGCTGCCGCTGCTAAGATCGCAGGCATCACTTCTGTGAGCGTAAATTTTATGACCCAGAAGATCAGCGTGGAGTTTGCCGAGGGCGCAGACATCCCAACCGTCATGCAGCAGGTGCGCAAGTGCTGCAAGAAGGTGGAGTCTGACTGCGAGATCTACCTGTGATATGACCCGGAAGCAGAAGAAAATGCTGCTGCGGATCCTGCTGGCCGCAGCGATGACAGCAGTTTTGGCCTTTTTGCCGGTCACGGGCTGGCTGCGGCTTGGCCTGTATCTGCTGCCCTACCTAACGGTCGGCTATGATATCCTCACCGATGCCGCCAAGGGGATCTGGAACCGGCAGCTGTTTGACGAGAATTTTCTGATGGCTATCGCCACCGTAGGTGCTCTGGTGCTGGGGGCCATGAACGGCGGGGATTATCTGGAAGCTGTAGCCGTCATGCTGTTTTACCAGACCGGCGAGCTGTTTCAGAGCTGCGCCGTGGGCAAAAGCCGCCGCAGCATCGGCGCGCTGATGGATATTCGGCCGGATTATGCGAGTCTGGAGCAAAACGGACAGCTGGTCCGGGTAGATCCGGAGGAAGTAGCGGTGGGAACGATCATCGTCGTACAGCCCGGCGAGCGTGTACCCATTGACGGCATAGTTGTGGAGGGGCATTCTTCCCTGAATGCCAGCGCTTTGACCGGTGAAAGTCTGCCCCGGGACGCTGCACCGGGCGATGAGGTCTTCAGCGGCTGCATCAACCAGTCCGGTGTTTTAAAGCTGCAGACGACCCGGGAATTCGGGGAGTCCACCGTTGCCAAGATCCTGGATCTGGTAGAAAACGCCAGCTCCAATAAGTCAAAATCAGAAAAATTCATCTCCAAATTCGCCCGTATCTATACCCCCGCAGTCTGCGCCGCGGCGCTGGCGCTGGCTGTACTGCCTCCTGCAATTTCTCTTGCACTGGGCACGGCTCCCATGTGGGGCCAATGGCTGTACCGGGCACTGACCTTTCTGGTGGCCAGCTGCCCCTGTGCCCTGGTCATCAGTATTCCGCTGAGCTTCTTTGCCGGAATCGGCTGTGCCAGCAAGGCGGGTGTATTGGTGAAGGGTTCTAACTATCTGGAAGCGCTCTCTCAGGTCACGACCATCGTCTTTGATAAGACCGGTACTCTGACCCGAGGTGTATTTGAAGTCAGCCAGATCCAGACAAACACCGTGCCCGCTGGCCAGCTGCTGGAATACGCCGCTCTGGCGGAATGTGCCTCCAGCCATCCCATCAGCAAGAGCCTCCAGAAAGCCTGGGGCAAACCGGTGGACCGCAGCCGGGTCGCACAGATCCGGGAGTTCAGCGGCTGGGGTGTCACGGCTGTGGTTGACGGCAAGCTGGTAGCTGCAGGCAATGAACAGCTGATGCTCCATCTGGGGATCTCCTATATCCCCTGTGAACAGGCAGGTACGGTGGTCTACATGGGGCTGGACGGTGAATTTGCCGGCTGCATTTTGATCTCAGATGCCCTCAAACCTACCGCCGGCCCTGCGATCACCGCATTGAAGGCCGCCGGTATCTCCAACTGCGTTATGCTCACCGGTGACAACGAAGCCGCCGCCCGGCAGACAGCCCGGCAGCTGGGCATTACGGAGTACCATAGCCAGCTGCTGCCCGGTGATAAAGTGGCAAAGGTAGAGCAGCTGCTGGGCGTTCAAAAAGCAAATGCCAAGCTGGCTTTCGTCGGCGATGGTATCAACGATGCTCCTGTACTTTCCCGGGCAGATATCGGCATCGCTATGGGTGCCATTGGCTCCGACGCAGCCATTGAAGCGGCTGACGTGGTTCTGATGGATGACGACCCCATGAAAATCACCCAAGCCATCCGCATTTCCCGGAAATGCATCGGTATCGTATACCAGAACA
This sequence comes from Faecousia sp., assembly GCA_045605575.1. Taxonomy (GTDB): domain Bacteria; phylum Bacillota; class Clostridia; order Oscillospirales; family Oscillospiraceae; genus Faecousia. The sequence continues at coordinate 6,460 of JAZUQE010000170.1, forward strand.
TCGTGTTTGCCATCGCGGTAAAGCTTCTGTCCCTGGTGGTAGTAGCGTTAGGACTGGCTGGTATGTGGCTGGCTATCTTCGCTGACGTGGGTGTGATGGTACTGGCGGTGCTCAATGCCATCCGCGCTATGAAATAAATCGTTTTCTCCGGCAGATATTGACAAGTATCGACCCAATTTGATATGATAACTCATATATTCGGGAGTATCCACAGGAGGGTTCGGTATGTCTGTCTTTACCCGGTTTTTGCGGCGGTCTGCTCTGGTTGCAGCCTTGCTTGTGTTGCTGTGCGGCCTAAGCGGCTGCGCTGGAGTCGAAGGCAAGCTGCAGGAGGGCGGCGTATATCTGCGGGATCTATTTATGAATTCCATCGCTCGGTTCCCGGAGGGCTCTGCCAATTCCCCCGGAAGTCCTGAGGATGTTACCATGCCTCCCGAATTTGTGATCAGCGCCCCCGAAGAACCCCAAATTCTTGGAACTGTCAGCGAGGATGTGAACATTCGCTCCGGTCCCAACGCGGAATATGATCACTTGGGCAGCTTCCGGACCGGCACCCCTCTGAAGATCTATCATCAGCTTCTGCTGGGCAATTCTCCCTGGGGACTGACCGAATCCGGCTGGATCAGCATGAACTATGTAGTGCTGGATGATCCGAAACAAGCTATTTCCGTACCCCAGACGGACGGCAAAACCTGTCTGATCGTGATCCCCAAGCTGGATGTCCGCACCGGCCCTGGCTGGCAATACCCCAGTACCGGCCTGCAGATGGAGGGCTACACCACCCATCCCGTTCTGGCACAAAGCGGCGTCTGGATCCAGGTGGCCCAAGGCTGGATCAGCAAGGACGGCGTGTATCTGGAACATTCCGAACCCGCCCGGACCGGTACAGTCACCGGCTCGGAGGTCAATGTCCGCTCCGGCCCCGGCACCCAATATGATGTGCTGGATACGGTAGTGCGCGGCGACACCCTGACCGTATTCCATCAAGTGGAGGTCAACGGGAAATACTGGGGCTATACCTCTATCGGCTGGATCAGCATGTCTTACGTCAAGCTGGAAGAGCTGGAATTCGGCTTCGTGGGCCAGCCGGAAGATTCGCAGGTCGTTCCCAGGGCAGGTATCGTAGACAGTGCGATCCTGGGCGAATGGCAAGATGTCTCCGTCACTGCGGACGGCAAGTCCCTGGTTTTTAGTGGCAAGTGGCTATTCAACGAGGACGGTGCTTTCTCTTACATCGGCCAGGACTCCCATTACGCCAACAGCAAGAACGCCTCTGCCAACGCCGCAGACGCGGAAGCGGCACCGGAATTTCACGGCATGTATACCTATGACGGCAGTGTGCTGACCTTGTTCTGCACGGAAGACTCCACCATGGAAGAAACAGAGCTCCCCTACATCCGTTTGTTGGAGGTAAAGATCGAAAATGGTGTGATGTCGATGACCTCCGGCGAAGCCAGTACCCAACTGTACCTCGGCTCATCGGACGCTGTGGCGTCCATGCTGCTGGGCAAGTAACGCAAACCAAATATTTCAAGCGTGCCGCTTATGCGGCACGCTTTTTTGTATTCCAAACATGATACCAAATTTCAGTTTGTCGGTGTGTTTTACACACCGACAAACCGTAGGGACGCCCTGTTGCGGTGCCCGGCAGATGCTACGCCCGACAAAGCGGGCTTGCATCTTGCCGACCGCTGCCACTCGCTCCCCTCCCTTTTTCCGCC
>JAZUQE010000171.1:0-10702 GCA_045605575.1 Faecousia sp.
AAAGGTCCCCGGCGGCTCTTTGGATACTTTCTGGCCGGACAGAAAGTATCATAACCTTGCGTTCTTGATCCCCCTGCTGCTTTATCCTTGTAGGTAGTATGTTTTTCTGACAGACTGAAAGGGTGCGCCGCGTTCTGCGGCGCACCCTTTGTGATTATGCTTCGGCGTGTTCCGGAAACAGCGCCGCCATAGCGCTGTGAGCAGCATCCTGCTCAGCACGTTTTTTGCTGCTGCCGGAGCCCCTTCCAACCACCTGACCGTTGAGGGACACTTCCACTTCAAAATGCTTGTCATGGTCAGGGCCAGACTCTCCTGCCAGCGTGTAAACGATACTCTGATTTTTCTTCTGCTGCACCAACTCCTGCAGCATCGTCTTGTAGTCGGCATTATGCAGCCGCTTGACCGGAACATCTGCCAGAATAAACCGGCTGATGATCCCTCTGGCTGCTTCCATACCGCCATCGAGGAAGCTGGCAGCGATCAGCGATTCCACTGCGTCCGCAAGAATGGATGCCCGGTTTCTGCCACCCAGTCGTTCCTCTCCATGGCCCAGCAGCAAGTGCTCGCCCAGCTTCAGCTTGTCTGCTACGGCAGCCAGGCTGTTCTCACAAACCATGTCTGCCCGCATCCGGGTCAGCTCACCTTCCGGTCGGTCCGGGAAACTGCGGAACAAGTGCTCCGCCACTACCATTCCCAGAATGGAATCCCCCAGAAATTCCAGCCGCTCATTGCTTTTGAGTCCATCGTGCCAGCGCTCGTTGGCATAGGAAGAATGGGTCAGCGCATTCTGCAGCAGGGTAATATTGCGGAAGCGGTAGCCGACAGCAGCTTCCAGATCCTTAATCATTGCCCTCTTCCTCCAATACTTTCAGCTCCAACAAGCCCTGTTTCAACTCCGCAGATATGTCATTTGCAGCCGCATCCATGGCCTGATGTACCGCGTTGCGGAATGCCAGTGCATCGGAGGAGCCATGGGCCTTGATGACCGGTTTGCGAATGCCCAAGAACTGGGTGCCGCCGATCTCCCGGTAGTCCAGAAGCTTCTTAAATGCCTTGATATCTTTCATTACCAGCGCTGCAGCCAGCTTGCTGAGTAAGTTTTTCTTAAATATCTTGGACATCAAACTGCCCATAAAGGAGGCGGTGCCTTCAATGGACTTGAGCAGTACATTACCGGAGAAGCCGTCACAGACCACCACATCCACTTCGCCCAGTGGAACACCTCTGGCCTCCACATTGCCAACAAAGTTCAGCAGTCCCTTCTCACCAGCCTGGGTCAGCAGGGCGTAGGCCTGCTTCTGCAGGGGCGTTCCCTTGGTATCCTCGGTACCGATATTCAGCAAACCGATCCGGGGATTGGCAATGCCCAGATTTTTCTTTGCAAACAGCGAGCCGATCAGTCCGAATTGGAGCAAAAATTCCGGCGTACACTCCGCATTGGCACCGCAGTCCAGGATCACAGTCTTTCCCCCTGCCTTATTGGGCATGGACGGACCCATAGCGGCCCGGCGGACGCCCTTCACCCGCTTGACCAGCAGGGTAGCGCCGGTAAGCAATGCGCCGGTGGATCCGGCAGAAATGAACGCGTCGCCCTGTCCGTCGGAAAGCATTTTCAGACCCATGACCATGGAGGAATTGGGTTTTTGACGGATCACACGGGCAGGATCGTCATGCATGTCCACCACATCATCCGCATTCGCGATCTCCACGCCGTCGGGCAGGGTATCAATGCCGTTTTTACGCATGGCCTCCAAAATGGCCTCTCCACGTCCCACCAGGGTGATCTGCGCCCCAAAGTCTTTTGCCGCCTGGATCGCACCCAGTACGGGTGCCTCCGGCGCCAAGTCGCCGCCCATTGCGTCAAGAATGATTTTCATAGCCGTACCTCTTTCTTTAGATACCCTGGGCGATCATCTCGTCGATGACCTCCAGGGAACGGTTGGCAATTGCCAGATTCTTTTCCGCTTTCTTCCGGATCCGCTGAGAAAGCGGCTCAATGATGCTGAAATTGATATTCATAGGCTGGAAATCCGTGATCCGCTCGTCGCTGATGTACAGACCCAGCGCACCGATGGCCGTGGTCTTGGGGAAATCCGGCACCGGTCTTCCCTGGACCTTAGCCGCCATAGCCACAGCCGCCAGGAAACCGGAAGCGGCGCTCTCCACATAGCCCTCCACACCGGTCATCTGTCCGGCAAAGGCCACCAGCGGATTTCTGCGATCGGCATAGAACCGGTCCAGCAGGCCCGGCGACTGCAGGAAAGTATTCTGATGCATCACACCGTAACGGACAAATTCCGCATTTTTCAGCGCTGGGATCATGGAAAACACCCGCTTCTGCTCGCCGAATTTCAAATGCGTCTGGAAACCAACCAGATTGTACACACTGCCGGCAGCATTGTCCTGCCGCAGCTGCACCACTGCATAGGGCTCTTTCCCGGTTCTGGGATCCTGCAGGCCCACAGGCTTCAGGGGGCCAAAGCGCAGAGTATCCACGCCCCGGCGGGCCATGACCTCCACAGGCATGCAGCCTTCAAAGACATTCTTGTCCTCAAAGCCGTGCACCTCTGCTTCCTCCGCGCTGACCAATTCGGCAAGAAAGGCCTCATACTCTTCCCGGTTCATAGCGCAGTTGATATAGTCCGCACTTCCCCGGTCATATCGGGACTGCCGCCAGGCCAAGTCCATATCGATGGATTCGGCCGTTACCAGCGGCGCTGCCGCATCGAAAAAGTGCAGGTACTCCGCTCCAAAATACGCACCGATGGCCTTCGATAAAGCATCGGAGGTCAGCGGGCCGGTGGCAATGATCACAGGACCTTCCGGCACTTGGGTCACTTCCTCTGCCCGGATGGTGATATTGGGATGACTGCGCAGCTTCTCGGTAACCAAGGCTGAAAAGCCAAACCGGTCTACCGCCAGACAGCCGCCTGCCTCCACACGGGTGGCATCGGCGCAGCTTAGGATCAAACTTCCCATCCGGCGCAGCTCTTCCTTCAAAAGTCCGACCGCATTTTCCAGCCGGTCTCCCCGCAGAGAATTGGAGCAAACCAGTTCACCGAAATCCGTGCTGTGGTGGGCGGGAGTCATCTTATGGGGCTTCATCTCCACCAGTTCCACCTGAACACCCCGCTGGGCCAGCTGCCAGGCAGCCTCGCTGCCAGCCAGGCCTGCACCCACAACAGTCACTTTACTCATTTTTTCTTCCCCTCTTTTTTGGAAGCGGTTTTCTTCACAGTCTTCTTTGCTGATGTTTTCGCCGCCTTGTCCTCGGCTTCCTCCCGGGCAGGGGACTCCTCAGCAGTTTTCTTTTTATAATATCCTCGCTGATCCTCCGGCAGAAAACGGGCGCAGCTTTCGTTGATGCAGAAAGGCTTCATTCTGCCCCGGCCGGACTTTTTGAACAGGGTCTGGCCGCAAGCTTCACAATCCTGATCCGTAGGAACATCCCAGGTCATGAATCCGCACTCGCTACCCCGCTCGCAGGCGTAATAAGCAAAGCCCCGCTTGGATTTGCGCTTTAAGATCGTACTGCCACACTTGGGGCACCGCCCAGGCATCCGCTCCACGATGGGCTTGGTGTTTGTGCACTCAGGCCAGCCGGGACATGCCAAAAACTTACCGAACCGGCCGATCTTGACGATCATATTCTTACCGCAGACCTCACAGATCTCGTCCGTAACCTCATCAGGCACCTTAATGCGCTGCCCATCCAGAGCAGTCTCTGCCTCCTGCATCTCCCGGTGGAAGTCCTGGTAAAACTCAGCGATCAGAGCCTTCCAGGCCTGCTTGCCTTCTTCTACCTCATCCAGCCTGCGCTCCATATTGGCTGTAAACTCCACATCGATGATGTCATTGAACCGCTCCATCATCAATCCGGTAACCACTTCACCCAAGGCTGTAGGCGCCAGGCGTTTTTCCACTTTATTGACATATTCCCGATCCTGGATGGTAGAAACGGTGGCAGCATAGGTAGAAGGTCTGCCTACCCCCTTTTCTTCCATGGCTTTGACCAGGCTGGCTTCCGTATAGCGTGCCGGGGGCTGGGTAAAATGCTGCTCCTTCTTGATGCCCAGCACCGAGGCCTGCTCCCCCTCCTGCAGGTCAGGCAGGGGAGATCCCACAGGCTCTGCTTCCTCATCCTTGCTTTCCTCATAGACCGCGATGAAGCCTGCAAACTTCATGCTCTGATGGGTAGAACGGAAGGTATGCCCGGCACACTGGGTATCGATAGACACAGTGTCAAACAACGCGTTGGCCATCTGACTGGCAAGGAACCGGCTCCAGATCAGCTTATACAGGCGGTACTGGTCAGCCGTCAGGCTGTGACGGATCTGCTCCGGATCCAGCTCCACGTGGGTGGGGCGGATAGCTTCGTGAGCATCCTGGGCACCGGATTTGGTTTTGAACACATGGGGTTTGCCATAGTAATAATTTGCACCATAGCGGCTTTTAATGAAGCTTGCCGCGTCGGCCATAGCCTCATCGGACAGGCGCAGAGAGTCCGTACGCATATAGGTGATCAGACCCGTGGTGCCCTCCCCGGCCACATCTACGCCCTCATACAGCTGCTGGGCGACGGCCATGGTGCGCTTAGGCGTCATGTTCAGCTTTCGGGAGGCCTCCTGCTGCAAGGTAGAGGTTGTAAAAGGAGGTGCAGCCGTGCGCTTTTTCTCCGCACGTTTTATATTCGTCACTGTGAACAGCTTAGCGTCAATATCCGCCAGGATCTGCTCTACCTGCGCTTCACTTTCCAGCTCCCGCTTCTTGGTATCTCCATAATAATGGGCCACAAAAGTGCCAGGGCGGTCCAGTCGGCTCAGATTCACATCCAGCGACCAGTATTCCTTTGGCTGAAAGGCCCGGATCTCGTTTTCCCGGTCCACTACCAGACGGGTCGCCACACTTTGAACCCGTCCGGCACTGAGGCCCCGACGGATCTTTTTCCAAAGCAGCGGAGAGAGCTGATAACCCACAATACGGTCCAGTACCCGCCGGGCCTGCTGGGCATCCACCAGGTCATAATCAATGTCCCTTGGCCGGGCGATCGATTCCCGGACTACCTTTTGGGTGATCTCATTGAAGGTAACACGCTTGCTCTTTTGATCAGAGAGTCCCAGAAGCTCTTTTAAATGCCAGGAGATGGCCTCGCCCTCCCGGTCCGGGTCAGTTGCCAGATAGACCATTTCTGCCTTTTCTGCCAGCTTTTTTAGCTCTGCGATCAGTTCTTCTTTTCCTTCCACAGGCACATATTTAGGCTCAAAGTCCGCCTTCAAGTCCACTCCCATAGTGCTCTTGGGCAGGTCCCGCAGGTGTCCCATACTTGCCTTCACCGTATACTCCGGGCCCAAATATTTGCCGATGGTCTTCGCCTTGGAAGGCGACTCCACAATTACCAAATTTGACGCGTTCGCCATGTAATCCTCTCCAAGTTATAGTATCAGATCCTGCTGATCCAACCGCCGGGCTGGGTCAGGATCTGTCCTTTCATTTCCAGCATAGTCAGCGCAGGAAGGAGCTGGCTCGAAGTGAGACCTGTCGCTTCGACCAGTGCATCCACATGCATGCGCCCTGCTGCCAGGGTGCGTAATACGGCTTTTTCTAATGCATCATCGCCGCTGCCTGTATCCCGGTCACTATACTCCAGCTGAATCAAATTGTCAATTCTTTCCTCTGCCGCCGGCTGGATTTTCTTTTCCATAGCCTGCCTATGCAGCCGGTCCGGATAGACTGCGGCGTATTCCCCAAGCACGTCCCAGCCAGACGCTGCCATAGCCGCTCCCTCTTTGAGCAAAGCATTGCTGCCTTCACAGGAGGCAACATCCACGTTTCCGGGCACCGCAAACACATCTCTGCCCTGCTCCAGTGCCTGTCGGGCCGTGATCAGCGCACCGCTGACCTTCGGCGCTTCCACCACCAACACACCGTCAGACAGTCCGCTTATAATTCGGTTGCGTCTGGGAAAATTCCATTTATAGGCCGGCGTTCCCGGCGCGAATTCCGAGATCAAGCAGCCGCTGCTCTCCATCTGTGCATACAGCAGCCTGTTGGACTTAGGATACACCACATCCACTCCGCAGCCCAGAATACCCACCGCCGGACGGCCCTGACTCAGCGCGCCTTCCGTTGCCTCGGTATCGATTCCTTCCGCCATGCCGGAAACCACCAACCCGCCGCAGCCTGCCAATTCGCTGCCCATTCTTCTGGCAGTACGCAGGCCGTAAACAGAGGCCTTCCGGGTGCCTACCACACCGATCACCGCATTGCCCGCGAAATCCGGCAGCAGGCCGCGCACATACAGCACCATCGGCGGATCCGCGATTGCCCGCAGTCGGGCAGGATATGCCTCCTCTGCCCATGTCAGGATCCGGATCCCTGCCGTGTCGCAGCGGGCGGCAATTTTCTCTGCCTCTTTCAGATCCTTATCCCGAAGCGCAGTCTGCGCGTCCTGACTCAAGCCAGGAATGCCCTGGAAATCGGCAGCATAGTAGATATCCTCAGCGCTTCCAAAATGGGACACTGCCGCCAGCTTCTCCCGGTCTAACATATGCTTTTGGGACAACCAGATCCAGTATGTCCGCATTTCGGACAGCCTCCTTAGCTTTGTTTCATCTGCCACATCACGATCGATGCGGCCACTGCCGCATTCAGCGATTCACAGCGCGGATTCATAGGAATGATCAGCTCCGCATCGGCGCTGCTTAAGATCTCCCGGCGGACCCCCTGGCCCTCACTGCCGATGACCACCGCCATATCGTGCAAGGACGCACGGCGCAGATCCATCGCCCGGTCCGACAGTGCCGTTACCCCGATGGGAATCTGCGCAGCCCGGCAGCCATGGCAGACCTGCTCCCAATTCGCCTGGATCACATCCGTGCGCAGCACAGCACCCATGGATGCGCGTACTACCTTATGACTATATGGGTCCGCACAGCCTTCCAGAAGCACCACCGGTACCTCCAGTGCGTCAGCCGTACGAAGGATGGTTCCCAAATTACCCGGATCCTGAATACCATCCAGAATCAGCATTCCCCTTTTGGGTGTAAACTCCCGTCTTTCCGGCAGCTTACACAGAAACAACGCCCCTTGGGGACTTTGCATAGGTGAGATGTATTCCATCAATTCCTCGGGAACCCGCACAACACGCACCTGTTCCGGCAGCTCTAAGCGCAGGCCGTCGGACAGGATCACGGTATCCAATCCCGCATACCAGCGTACCGCCTCCGAAAGCAGCTTTACACCGTCCGCAACGAATAATCCGGCTTCCTGTCGCTCTTTCCGGGAAGTCAAAAGTCTGCGAACCTGCTGGATCAGTGGGTTTTTCCGGGCTGTAATCCGTTGCTCCGTCACAGCTTCTGCACCTTCTTCAAGGCCTGGGTGTCTCCCAGCACGACCATAATATCCTGGGCACAGATCGCATACTCCGCAGCAGGCGATACATTGATCTGCATTCCCTGTTTTACCGCTAAAATATTGACACCCAGCTTGGCCCGCACATTGAGTTCCTTCAAGCTCTTTCCAACCCAGCTCTTGGGAGCAGGCACTTCGATGATGCCGTAATCCTCAGAAAGCTCAATGTAATCCAGCACATTGTGAGACGAAAGGCTTCTGGCCAGTCTTCCCGCATGTTCCTGCTCCGGGATCACCACCTGATCTGCACCCAGCTTCAACAGCACCTGGCGGTGCGTCTCATCATGGGCCTTGCAGACCACCTTAGGGATCCCCAGTTCCTTTACATTCATCGTAGCCAGCACGGAATCGGCCAGATTGCCACCGATGGCAACCACCGCGCAGTCAAAATTCTTGGCCCCCAGCGCCCGCAACACATCCTTATCCCGGGCATCCGCCACTACGGCCTGGGTCACATCCGCGCTGATGTGCTGCACCAGCTCCGAATTGGTATCCAGCGCCAGCACCTCACAACCCAATTCATACAGCCGCCGGGCAACCTCCGTACCGAACCGGCCTAAACCAATAACGATGTAAGACTTCATAGTGTTCCTCCTAGCCAATCAACAAATTGGTATCAGCATACCGGATCCGCTCAGCAGCTCTGTCTCCCATTAGGAATCCCAAGCTCAGCGTCAGTACGCCCACCCGACCAAAATACATGTATAGTATGATCAAGATCTGCGCGGGAAGGGTCAGTTGGGGAGTAACCCCGGCGGACAGCCCCACAGTTGCCAGCGCGGACACAGATTCAAATAACGCATCCACAAATCCCACCGGACAAACCGCGCTGATAAACACGCCGCCAAACAAGCTCAGCCCCACCAGAATGGAGACGATCGTCATAGCGTCCATGACCTTATCTTCGGGGATGCTTCTGTGGAATGCATGAATGGTGCTTCTGCCTCTGGCCCTGGCCGCAATAAACAGCACCAGCACCAGGAAGGTGACCGTCTTCACGCCGCCGGCTGTAGAGCCGGAGGAGCCGCCGATCAGCATAAAGAACATGCTGACGCCCTTGCCCGCTTGGGTCAGCAGAGCCTGGTCAAACGACGCAAAGCCCGCTGTTCGCAAGGTCACCGACTGGAAGAAAGCGTTTAGGATCTTCTGTCCGGTGGACATACTACCCAAAGTATCCGGATTATGCCATTCCAAACACCCGATCAGCACCGCACCGCCCACAATTAGCGAGCCTGTCATCAGCAGCACCAGCTTGGAGTAGACACTGAGCTTACGGAAGCTGCGCACCTGCGCCACCTCCTGCCATACGAAGAAGCCCAGACCGCCCAGCGTGATCAGTACCATCAGCGTGATCAGCACCACCGGATCCTTCTGAAACAGGATCATATTCCCATTGGGCAGAAGACTTCCCACAATATCGAAGCCGGCGTTGCAGAAAGCAGACACCGCATGGAAAATACCCCACCAGATACTGCGGGTCACACCGAATTCCGGCAGAAACCGCAAAAACAAGATCAGTGCTCCCGCAAATTGGATCCCCAAGCTGCCAAAGAGCACCCATTTTTGAAGCCTGACAACTCCGGATATCTCATTCAGACTCAGTGCCTGTGCCATGAGGATCCGCTGCCGCAGGCCTACCTTTCTGCGCAGCAGAAAGATCACCAGCGACGCGGCGGTCATGAAGCCCAGGCCGCCGATCTCAATGAGCATCAAGATCACGCCCTGACCAAAGCCGCTCCACTGAGTCCAGGTATCCACAAGTACCAGGCCTGTCACGCAGGTGGCGGAGGTAGCTGTAAACAATGCAGTCATAAAGCCGCAGCTTTGTCCGCTTCTGGACGCAGCAGGCAGGCACAGCAGTGCCGCCCCCAGCAGGATCAACGCCGCGAAAACCAGCGCAATATTCTGGGTAGGACTCAGCTTCCAGCGTGTTTTTCTCAACCGAAACCGCTTGATCACATGCCCGATCTTCATGTCTGCCAGCTCCTTTCTGCCTTCTTTTCGCAGGCAATACTTCTGATTTTACCTTATATTATACCAACTTTGCGAATAAATGCAAGCATGATTTCATCAAGGCGTACACACAGCATTTTGCCCAGTATTTCCCTCCTGTTTGTTTTCCGGATCCTTTCAATTTTATGCATTTTTCTGATTTTACTTTTGGTTTTCCCCATGATATGATAGAAAAAATTTAAGTAGGAGGTATCCTTATGGGCTACAAAGAGACCTGGTCCGGAAAGATCAACCGCAAGCTTCTCCGCAAAATGCATATAATCGATGTGGCTGCAGGCCGCTGCAAGGCCGATCTGGTGCTGAAAAACGCCACTTATGTGAACGTATTCTCCGGCGAACTGGATACCCAGGACATTGCCGTGGCCGAGGGCCTGATCGTGGGTCTGGGCTCCTACGAGGGAGTGACCGAAGTGGACATGACCGGCAAGGTGGTCTGCCCCGGCTTTATCGATGCCCATATCCATCTGGAATCCAGCCTGGTATCTCCCGCGGAATTTGCCCGGGCTGTGATCCCCCACGGCACCACTACGGTCATCACCGATCCCCATGAGATCACCAACGTCATGGGTACCGACGGGATCGACTATATGCTGGCTGCCACCGAAGATCTGCCGGTGGACGTTCGGTTTATGATCCCCTCCTGTGTACCCGCCTCCCCCCTGGACGAAAGCGGTGCTAACTTAGACTACCGGGATGTGGACAGCTTTTTTGAGCACCCCCGGGTACAAGGTCTGGCGGAAATGATGAATTTCCCCGGCATCATGGCCGCCGACAGCAGTACAGTAGCCAAGATCGTGGCCTCACAGGCCCATCACAAGAAGATCGACGGCCACGCACCGGGCCTGCGGGGCAAGGATCTGAATGCATACATCAGTGCAGGTGTGTACTCCGACCATGAATGCGCCGACCTGGAGGATGCTATGGCCAAGCTGCGGCTGGGCCAATTCATCATGATCCGGGAAGGTACAGCCGCCCGGAATCTGGAAGCGCTGATCGATCTGGTCAAATCCGAAAAGCTCTTTGACCGCTGCATGTTCTGCACCGACGACAAGCACCCCAGTGACCTGCTGGAAAAAGGACACATCGACTATATCTGCCGCCGGGCAGTTGCCTTGGGAGCGGATCCCATCCAGACGGTGCAGGTCGCCTGCCTCCATGCGGCCCGGTATTTTCTGCTCAACAACCGGGGAGCCATTGCGCCCGGGTATCTGGCGGATTTTGCCATCGTGGAGGATCTGAAGGACTTCCATGTGGTCACGGTTTACAAAAAGGGCCAGCT
>JAZUQE010000172.1:0-5402 GCA_045605575.1 Faecousia sp.
CATGGTGGTAATCTGGCGATAGGTCTTGCCCTGAGCCAGGAGCGACAAAGCGAGATCAATTTGCTCAGGCTTGAACTTCTTCGGTCTGCCATCCTTGAAGTTCGGGTCTTGCGTTGCCACGGCCTTTCCTGTCTGCGTGCGTTCAACAGTCATACCCCTTTCGTATTCGGCAAACACAAGCATAACAGTGAGCACACCCATTCAGCGTTCAGTGTCCTGATCGCGGATAAGCTCCAGCTGCAGCTAAAATCCTCGGAAGTAGCGAATTTCTAATAAGCCTTCCTCTTTAGGGAAGGTGGCCGAGCATCAGCGAGGTTGGAAGAGGAAACCCCTCTCCCACCGCAATCAGTCCCCCTCTTCGCAAATACAACGCCCCCTGGCTGCTTACTGTAGCCAGGGGGCTTGCTTTTATGTTTTCAATCCATACATGCCTTCACCAATTCCCGGAATTCTTCCTTATAAGCGTCTTCAGAAAGATCCAGATCATTGAGGCGGGTCAGTACGCTCTGCAGGGAACCGTCGGCTTTGTACGCGGACTCCCGCATCACCAGGGCAAACTCTACAACAGACGCAATAAACGCATCCTGCGCTGTCATTTCCTTGTGATAGGCCTGCCCGGAAATGTCCATCCGCAATTCCTGGCTTGCGTCGTCCGCGGTTGCGTCCGGCTGTTTGTATCTGACAGCGACCTGGGCCAATTTCCCATCAAAAATCGCTCCCTCTGCATGCTTGAGCTTGATCTCGTACACCACTGTTACGGTATGACCACTGCCCAATTCACCGGCATCGGTGGCGTTGTTTTCAAACTCCTCCTGGGTCAGCAGCTTATTTTCATAGCCGATCAACCGAAAGCTATCTACATGCTCCGGGTTGAACACCACTCCGGCCTTCACATCTTTTGCCACCGTGATCATAGAGCCTCCGATCTGCTCTACCAGCGCCCGGCGAGCCTCGTTCACAGAGTCGATATAGCTGTAAGTGCCATTGCCATTGAGAGCCATAGCCTCCATTTTTTCCGATTTCAGATTTCCATAGCCTACGCCAAACACGGAAAAATACACGCCGGTCTCCCGCTTATCGGCAATAAATTGCTCAAGCCCCTGGGTGCTGGACAGACCTACATTAAAATCCCCGTCAGTAGCCAGGATCACCCGATTGTTGCCATCTTCGATGAAATACTGCTGAGCCAGCTGATAGGCCGTTTCAATACCGTCCGCACCGGCTGTCGAGCCGCCGGCCTGCAGGTCCTCGATCACCGCCGTGATCCTATGCTTTTCGTAGCCGTATGCACCCGCCAGTGCCACAGAGTCCTTACCGGCATATGTAACGATGGATACCCGATCCTCCGGGTTCAAATTCTCCGTTAGGAGCATAAATGCCTGCTGCACCAATCCCAGCCGATCCTCGCCAAACATAGAACCGCTGACATCGATCAAAAACACCAAATTGTTCCGCTTCCCGGTAAATTCCACCTCCTGCGCAGCCAGGCCGATCGTCATAAGCACCGTCTCCGGATGATAGGGGTTGGGGAAAACAGAAGCGCTGAGTCCCAGGATCTGCCCCTCTGCAGGCATCTGGTAGTCATAGTGAAAATAGTTCAGGATCTCTTCTACCCGGACAGCATCCTTATGAACCGTATAGCCATTTTTGATCATACTGCGCAGATTGGGATAAGATGCTGTATTGGCATCGATGGAAAAATAGCTGGTATTTTCCACAGCCGTCGAGACGAAAGGGTTTTCAGTGATCTTCGTGTAGCTGTCGCTGTGATCCGCCAAGCCCATATCGCCGCCCATAGGAGCTGCGTTTGTCATGCCTCCCATAGGCGCCGGTTCTGCAGCGCTGCAAGCGGACAGCAGCAAAGTGATCACCAGAAGCAGCAGCAGGATCGGATGTCTTCTTCGTTTTTTCATTGGAAACCCTCCTTTTTTCATGTTTTTTCCTCTTACCATGCAGCAACACAAATCTGATTTTCCCACCAAAAAATGTATTGCACACAGTTATCTTAACATAGACATGTGACCGAGTCAAGGCTCACAGTATGGAGCCGGCGCAGCCGGACAGCCGCGTCACCTATCTGGTGCGCAGATCAGCTTGCCACGCCGCTGCGCTTCCGGCAACGGCAGAGATGCACCGTGTGCGAACAGGGTTGTAACAGTGGATATCACCATAGCTGCAAGCCTCTTTTTAGCACAACACACCACTTTGCAGCACGTTTTTCTTGATTTTTTGTATATTTTGCTGTATACTGGGAGCATGAATGAAAAAAACATGGAGGAACTGCTATGAAAAAGATCTTTGGACTGATCATGATCGTTCTGTGTCTTTGTGTCCTTGCCGGCTGCGAATGCCGCCATGAATGGATCGATGCCACCTGTACCGCTCCCAAGACTTGCTCCAAGTGCGGGATCACAGAAGGGGAAACCTTATGGCATAACTGGAAAGACGCTACCTGCACCGATCCCAAAACCTGCGCCCAATGCGGCCTGACCGAGGGCAGCAAGCTTGGCCACGACTGGGAACTGGCTACCTGTGAGACCGCCTCCACCTGCAAAGCCTGCGGTATCGTGGAGGGCCAGCCCTTAGGCCACTTCCCGGAGGACTGGGAGTTGGTCTCTCTGGACCTGGAGATGCTTCTGAAGGTCTACGAGCAGCGCTGCAGCCTTTGCAAGCAGCAGATCGACCGGCGTTCAGAGGTCCTCACCTCGTTGGTAGAGAAAGATCTGTTCCTCCTCACACCCAACCAACTGATGCAGCGGTTTGCCGCCATTGCCAAGGCCAACGGACTGGTACTCAACTACAGCTTTACCAATACCGGCGTAAGTGCCGGCGGTTTGGTCGAGTGGGAGGAATCCGGAATTGTTGTCCAGTTCATGAAACAGGACCAGTCTATGGTAACCATGAGTGAGCTGGAACTGCCCGTCGCCTGCTGCGCAAGCCTGTCCACCGTTGGAATCGTGGATGGCAATATCCCTATGTATTTTATCATGGCCTGCGATCCTTCCCTGGATCTGGACAGCGCTACACAGCTATACCAGGAGCTGATGGAAAAATATAAAGATGTGGAAGGGTCGCCAGGCATCCTGCATCATACCCACAATAAGATGCTGTATGAATTTATGTCCTTACCTTTCGGAGACATTGGAATCGCCGGTTCTATGGACATGCTGAACATCTATGCGGGGACTTTTGCGGAATAATCGATGAAGAAGCTGTATTACCTGTTGCTTTTTGCGGGGCTGATGCTATTGTTGCTTTCCTGTGGAGCCAAGCCTGTGGCGGTTCCCACCGTCATCCCCTCCTCCATGCCGACGCAGGCTGTGACTGTACCCACCGCCCCGGCTACCTCCGCGCCGCCTGCTCCCGTGTATGTCTCCCATATGGCTATGGAAGATTTTCTGATGCCGGTGGAGGAATACTCCTGGCCGAGGAAGGCCGCGGCTGCGTACGTGATGCTGCACTTTACCAGCGCCATCGTGCCCCATCCTAAGGATCCCTACAATATGGACTACATACGGGAGATTTTCGTAGAATACGATCTGAGCGTGCACTACATTGTGGCGCGTGACGGCACAGTGCACTGCTATATACCGGAAGACCGGGTCTCCTGGCACGCAGGAGCCGGTACCTGGGGGACGGATCCCAAATACACCAATGATATGAACCAGTATGCCATCGGTATTGAGGTCGTTGCCATCGGTTCTCAGTCCGACATGGCTGCCTACCTGACGGAAGCAGAATACCGGGCTTTGGACGACAGCTTAAAGGGCTTTACAGAGGAACAGTATGCTTCCTTGCGGCTTCTCATCGCGGACATATGTAGCCGCAACGCGATCCCCATGGACCGCAGCCATGTGATCGGGCATTCGGAATACAACGCCTCCAAAACCGATCCGGGAGAGCTCTTCGACTGGAGCCGCATTCTTTCCTGACATGTTGAAAGTGGTATCCGCATCCGGCGGATACCGCTTCCCTATTCCCTGCCGCTGGATTTTCGCCATTGCCAAAGTAAGCTTTGTATGCTATGCTTGCAATAGAAAAGAACCTGTTTCGGAGGTATGACCATGACTTTGATCGAATGTTTTGACCAGGTCCCTTTAGAAAACATTCTGGGCAGCTTGCAGCTGCGGCCGGATCTGCTGATCTTTTTGGGGGACAATGATTCCATGCGGCGATCCGCCCGGCGATACCGGGAATTTTTAGCTCGCCGGGGCATGGATACCCAAGTGATCCTTTACCCCATTTCTTCCCAGGATCCGGCTGCCGTGGTCCGCGACCTGACCGAGCTGATCGCCCGGCAGGACGAATGCGTGGTGGACGTGACCGGTGGAGAAGACCATGTGCTGCTGACCTTAGGTGCAGCGTTGGCCTGTCTGACTCCCCAACAGCGGAAGCAGGTCAGATTGCAGAAATTCGACATTTCCTCCGGGGAGGGCAAACCTCTGACTGTAGAGGAGCTGATTGCGCTCCACGGCGGCAAAGTACATCCCCGGGCGCTCCAGGTCCCTTCCCATGTGACTGTGCGGGAGATCGAGCCGCTGTGGCAGCTGATGCGCCAGGACCCAAAAGCTTGGAATAAGACCCTCGCCGACCTGGCAGAGCTGGAAAGATATAGTGAAGACAAGCAAGAGATCCGGCTGCACCTGCCTTTGCTGTCTCACAGCATTGCCGATCTGGAGAGAAAGGAAGCAACTGTACACCGCTTGGTCGAGCAGCTGGACATGTGCGGTGCCGTTACCGACTTCAGCAGTCGGGATGTACTGCGTTACCGCTACCGCTCCTCACTGATCCGCAGCTGCCTGCAAAAGGCAGGCAATCTGCTGGAGATCAAGTGTCTGCTGGAGGCACGGGAGGCAAAGCAGGACGGTGCGCCCTTCTTCCACGATTGCCGGATGAGCGTGACCATCGACTGGGACGGCGTTGTGCATACGGGTGCCCACCCGGATCCGGAGACCCGTAATGAGGTCGACCTGATCCTCACCCGGGGGCCGGTTCCGCTGTTTGTATCCTGCAAAAACGGCGGGATCGAAGAGGCAGAGCTATACAAGCTAAACGCGGTGGCTGCTCGTTTCGGCAGCACCTACGCCAAAAAAATGCTGATCGCCTCGGATCTGGACCAGGGAAATCCCAGATCCGATCTGGCTTTTGCCCAGCGGGCAAGGGACATGGGCATTTATCTGGTGGAACATGCCGCCCAGCTGGACAAAAAGGGTTGGCGCGAGATCTGGAAGGAAGCTATGGAATTCTGATCCCGTTACCAAAAAGCAACCTCCGATTTGTCGTATAGATTCCAGTGGATACCGTAGGGACGGCCATTGCCGTCCCTACCGCGTTACACGAAAACTCCCAAATATACCAATTGATACAAAAAGCCTGCGGCGTACGCCGCAGGCTTTTTGTAT
>JAZUQE010000173.1:0-2440 GCA_045605575.1 Faecousia sp.
GATCCGACTTCCCGCAACAAAAACATCACGATCCACGGCATCACCGGAAACGCGCTGGGTGCCTATTTGAACGGGGCGGAAATTACGGTTTACGGAAATACCCAAGATGCGACTGGCGACACGATGAACGAAGGTAAAATCGTGATTCACGGCAACATCGGCGACGCAGCCGGCTATGCAATGCGTGGAGGAAGAATATTTGTAAAGGGCAACGCAGGCTACCGGGCGGGCATACATATGAAGCAGTACAAAGATAAAGTTCCGGTTTTGGTCATTGGCGGCAGAACCGGCTCCTTCCTCGGTGAGTATCAAGCAGGCGGTGTGATTGTGGTGCTGGGTCTGCATGCGGACGGCAAGCAGATCGTCCATAATTTCCCCTGTACCGGTATGCACGGCGGCAAGCTTTTCCTGCGGGGAAAATGTGATGATATCGAATTCCCCAGTCAGGTCACCGCAAGACCTGCAGGTTCTGCTGACCTTGCAGAGATTCAGGAATATGTAGCTGAGTTTTGCAAGGAGTTTGATTGCAGCAGTCAGGAGATCATGAATTCTCCCTTTACTGTGGTAACTCCCGACAGCAAAAATCCCTATAAACAAATGTATGTAGCAAATTAAACGAAAGAAGGTTCGGTTATGAAGTATTCAAAGCAAGAGGTCATGCAGTTTGTTCAGGAGGAGGATGTGAAGTTCCTTCGTCTGGCTTTCTGTGATGTCACCGGCAAGCCAAAAAATGTTTCCATTATGCCCACAGAGCTGGAGCGTGCATTTGAACATGGCATTGCCATTGATGCTTCAGCTATCGAAGGTTTCGGGGATGAGACCCACTCGGATATTTTCCTGCATCCGGATCCCGACACCATCACGGTACTGCCCTGGCGGCCGGAGCATGGCAAGGTGGCAAGGATGTTCTGCTCCATTACCTACCCGGATGGCAGACCCTTTGAACACGACGTTCGCACGCTCCTAAAAGAGGCCATTCGCCATGCCAAGGAGTTGGGTTACTCCTTCTACTTTGGACCGGAAATGGAGTTCTACCTGTTCAAGCTGGATGAAAACGGCAATCCAACCGTCCAGCCCTACGATCATGCTACCTATATGGATGTAGCTCCGGAGGATAAATGTGAAAATGTCCGCCGGGAGATCTGCCTGACATTGGAAAAGATGGGCATCCGGCCTGAATCCTCCCACCACGAGGAAGGTCCCGGGCAGAACGAGATCGACTTCCGTTATTCCGATGCGCTGACTGCTGCGGATAATGCCATTACCTTCTGTTCGGTCGTCAAATCCGTGGCCGCCTTAAACGGTCTGCATGCGGACTTTTCACCCAAACCCCTGGCAGACCAGCCGGGCAGCGGACAGCATATCAACATTTCCATCAAGGGCGGAGATGAAAAGGATACAAATCATATGCTTGCCGGTATTCTCAGCACGGTTGCGGACATGACTGTATTCCTGAACCCCAGCAAGCAGTCCTTCCACCGGCTGGGCTTTAACAAAGCTCCCAAGTATATTTCCTGGTCCAGTGAGAACCGCTCTCAGCTGATTCGGATTCCTGCAGCCACCGGCGAGTACCGCCGTGCAGAGCTGCGTTCTCCCGATCCTCTGGCAAACCCTTATATTGCCTATACGCTGCTGATCTATGCCGGCCTGTACGGTATTCAAAACAAGCTTGAGCTTCCCGAACCGGCAAATGTGAATCTCTTTACCGCAGATGCGGAAACCCTGGCAAACTATAAAACGCTGCCCCTGTCCCTTGCGGAAGCCAGAAAGCGTGCTTTTGACAGTTCTTTTGTACGGGACCATCTTCCCTTGTCTTTGATCGAGTATTTCTGCAATCGCTGAGAAAACATTATCATTTTTGAAGGGAGGGGAACATTGTGGTCTTTGGGGATTGCTATTACAGCGTACTGGTCGTTTCGGCAGCAGAAAAATTCAATGCAACCATGGCCACTCTGCTTCCCTCAACCGACTATTATCCTGTTAAATTCGTTACGAACATAGCTGCCGCAAAACGGGCTTATTTGGAACAGCAGTACGATTTTGTTATTATCAACGCGCCGCTGCCCGATGATTTTGGCACTCGCTTTGCCACCGATGTCACACGCGGAAACGGCACTGTGGCTCTGCTGATTGTCCGTGCCGAGTCGTATGAAGATATTCGTGCGAAGGTGGTATCGAAGGGCATTTTTACCCTGTTGAAACCCACCTCTACACAGATCATTACCCAAGCCTTGGAATGGATGGCCGCTGCCCGGGAACGCCTGCGGAGGCTGGAAAGCAAAGCTACCTCCATCGAAGAAAAAATGGAGGAGATCCGTCTGGTAAACCGGGCAAAGTGGCTGTTGATCGAAAATCTGAAAATGACAGAATCAGATGCCCATCACTACATTGAAAAACAAGCCATGGACCGCTGCTGCTCCAAAAAGGAGATTTCTCTGAG
>JAZUQE010000174.1:0-7475 GCA_045605575.1 Faecousia sp.
CGTCGGGGGAGTCCGGGGACCATACGAAAGGCCCCCCGCGGCTCTTTGGATACTTTCTGGCCGGACAGAAAGTATCATAACCCTTCGTTCTTTTTTACCCCTGCTGCTCTATTATTGTAGGCAGTATGTTTTTTGACAGACTGAAAGAACCGGGCAGCGAAGGCTGCCCGGTTCTTAAAATACCAATTGCACCAGAAGCATATAGCAGACGGTGCCGATGCCAATGCTGAGAAGAGAATTGCGCTTCCAGATGTGAAGCAGGGCGACGATCAAGCAGCCGATGGCCTCCGGGATACCAAAGGGGGCGGAAGTGAATGTCACATCTTTCAGACAGTATACCACCAGCATGCCCATGATCGCGAAGGGAAGCACCTTGCCCAGATAGGTAATGATGGACGGTGGCTGCTTACCGGTGCCGAAGATCAGAAAGGGCGCAAAACGAAGGGCCGCTGTGATCAGCGCTGCTACCAGAACGGCTGAAAGTACTTGTCCGTCATTCATGGGTGCTTCCTCCTTTCCTTTGCCGGAGGATCAGCAAACCTGCTATGGCGGCCATGGACGGGATCAGGAACCAATCCTTGCCAAAGGCAAGCAGGCATACCCCAGTGCAGATCACACCGATCAATGCCGGGGCGTGGTCCTTGGTGCTGAGCCATTGCTCTACGAACATGGTCACGAACAGGGCAGTCAGCACAAAAGAAATACCTGTAAAATCAATGGGAACCAGAGCGCCGATGGCACTGCCTGCCGCGCAGCCGGTGATCCAGTAGCATTGATTCAAAAAGGAGACCAGAAAGCAATAGGAGGTCTTGCTGACACCTTCCGGGATCTTGGCCTGGGTCACCAGGGAGTAGGTCTCGTCTGTCAAAGCGAAGATCATATAGGGCTTGCGTTTGCCGGCGTCTTTGTAGGCTTCGATCAGCGAAAGACCGTAGAACAGGTGGCGCACATTGACCAGAAGTGTAGAAAGGGCAACGCTGAGAAGGGAGGCACCGGAGCTGAGCAAGCTGACCAGAAGATATTGCCCGGAACCGGCATAGACACACACACTCATCAAAATGGCCCAGCCAATGCCGTAACCGCTTTCGCTCAGCAAGATACCAAAACCGCTGCCCAGGAAGATATAGCCGGTTAGGACCGGTACAGTATCCAGAAAGGCCGTTTTCCACAGGGATTTTTTCATGGGGATCTCTCTTTTCGGGGGTTATTTTACGGAAGCTGCTTCCTGCGTGGTGCTGACGGAAATGACAGCATTATCTTGGACCAGCTCTTCCAGAAAGCGCTGCATACGCTTCTTTTGACCACCGCGGCCAAAATCAGCCAGAAACTGTACACAATATGTACCGGAAGTGGCGTGCTCGGCCTGGATATCATGAAGCCGGAAGCCGTAGGAATCTGCCAGACGGTTGATCAGCTGCAGCGCTGCAACCACGTCGGCGGACGTAACACGGTAGATCTGTTTGCCCTTTTGAGAGCGCAGCAGAAGCTTTTGCAGCATTTCGAAGATTGTCAGCGTGATGAAGATAAAGACCATACCTACCAGGGAGACAACATAGTAACCGCCGCCGGCGGCGATGCCCAGGCAAGCCACGGCCCAGAGGCTGGCTGCGGTGGTCAGTCCCTTTACGTTGGCACCTTCCCGCAAAATGGTGCCTGCTCCCAGAAAACCTACGCCGGTAATGACCTGGGCGCCGAGTCGGGCAGGGTCAGGGGTGCTGCCATAGGCACTGTACTGGGAGAAGATCAGCTGCCCGGTGATCATCACCGCGCTGGCACCCAGTGCTACCAGAATGTGGGTGCGCATACCTGCCGGACGGTGGGTATATTCCCGCTCCATGCCGATGACCATGCCTACGATCATGGCGCATAAAAGACGCATGCAGATCTGCCAGATATTCAGAGCCAAAGGACCGGTAGTGACAGCTGCGTTTAAAAATGCCATAGTCATCCCTCCAAATATAGATTTTGTTTATTATAGGTCAGTTTGCGGCCCTTGTCAATCGAAAAACTGTGCTTGCATAATAGGGGATCATACGGTATAATAACTCAGTTAATGTATTGATAAAGGAACGGTTTTTTATGCAAGAAGGAAGAAAGCTCCCCGCAAATGGGGAAAACAAAATGGGTGTCATGCCTGTGAGTAAGCTGCTGATTACCATGGCGGTCCCGATGATCCTGTCCATGCTGGTGCAGGCGCTGTATAACGTAGTGGACAGCATTTATGTGTCCCGTATTTCAGAAAGTGCGGTGACGGCCCTGTCGCTGGCTTTTCCGGTGCAGAATATGCAGATCGGTTTTGCTACCGGTATCGGTGTGGGTGTCAACTCCCTGCTGAGTAAATCACTGGGCGAGGGTGACCGGGAGCGGGTAAACCAGACTGCCGGAAACGGTATTTTGTTGATCGGCGTGGCCACGGTGGTGTTTATGCTTTTTGGCCTTTTTGGCAGCCGGCCTTACTATGCCATGCAGTCTGATGTGGAAGAAACGGTATCCGGCGGCGCTGCCTATACGGCGATCTGCTGCATTTTCACACTGGGAATTTTTGTGGAGGTGCTGGGAGAAAAGCTGCTGCAGGCCTCCGGCCGGACTATTTACACCCTGTTCACCCAGGGGACCGGCGCGATCGTGAACATTATTCTGGATCCCATTCTGATCTTCGGCTGGTTTGGTCTGCCCAAAATGGGAATGGCAGGTGCGGCGGTGGCGACTGTGATCGGCCAGTGGGTGGCAGCGGTCATGGCGATCATCTTCAATCTGGAGTGCAATCCGGACGTGAAATTTGCGCTCAAGTACCTGAAGCCTAAAGCAGATGTGATCGGTATGATCTTGACGGTCGGTGTCCCCTCCATCATTATGATGGCCATTGGCTCTGTGATGAATTTTGGCATGAACCAGATCTTCCAGGGCTTTAAAAACTATGGAGAGACGGCTACCGGCGTATTTGGCATCTATTTTAAACTGCAAAGCTTCTTCTTTATGCCGGTGTTCGGGCTGAACAATGCTGCGATTTCCATCATTGCCTATAATTACGGTGCCAGAAGACCAACGCGGATCGTTGGTTGCCTGCGTCTGTCGGTGGTTCTGGTCTTGTCTGTGATGCTGCTGGGCGTGCTGGCTTTCCAGCTGATCCCACATGTACTGATGGGGATATTTAACCCCAGTGAGGATTTTATGGCGATCGGCATCAGCGCTCTGCGGATCGTAAGCCTGCATTTTCCGCTGGCTGCCATTGGTATTGCGCTGGGTGCCAGCTTCCAGGCACTGGGCAACGGCATCTATTCTACCATTACCTCCCTGTGCCGCCAGTTGATCGTACTGCTGCCTGCCGCATACCTGCTGAGCCTGAGCGGAGATGTGCATCTGGTTTGGTGGGCATTCCCCATCGCGGAGGTGGTGAGTCTGGCGGTGAGTCTGATCTTTTTTGTCAGGATCTACCGCAGAAAGGTCAAACCCCTGTTTGGATAACATATTGGCCGCCGGAATGCCTTTTGAAGGGAGACATTTCGGTGGCTATTTCGTTTCATAGCTGTACAAATTTCAGTTTGTCGGACTGTTTCGTTTCTGTAATTTGTAGGGGAGGGTCTTGACCCTCCCTTGTTCTTTCTGTCTCCACATCTATGGGTACAACGTGATGTTTTTAGTGGGGAGAAGGAATCGGCTTTTTGCCACAAAAGAAGCTGTTGGAATACGATACTTTCTCTCCGGCAAGAAAGTAACCAAAGACCCGCCGGGGCCCTTCCGTATGGTCCCCGCACTCCCCAGACGGCCAAAGGGGAAAACGGATCGGATCTACTTCATCTGAAATAGCCGCCGTTTTCCCCTTTGGAATCCCCTCTGCCCCCATCCAATCCCGTAGGGACGGCCGTTGGCATCCGTGATCCGTATTTGATACCGCACTTCGGTTTATCGCTGTGGGGGAGGGCCTTGATGTCAAGAGCAAATGTGTAAACCATGTTGCTCTTGACATAATAGCCGCCCCTACGGCATCCACGAGGAGACTCCTCGAGAAATACCAATTTGCTTACCTATGTGCGGTAGTGTTGAAATAGGGTCGTGGACACAACATACTGTGAGGTCACAAATTTGGGTGGCTTTTTTCTACAAAAACTTCCGGTTCTGCGGCGTTGCTCCTATGAAAAACTTGTGGTATAATGGCTACGAATGACGATTTATGAGGGATACCATGAAGATAGAAAGTATGTTACTCGATGAAAGCCAGGTGGGAAAGCTTCTGAACCTGGCCAGCTCCGACGCGGCGCTCCTATATTTGTACTTACGGGCCGGAAATGATCCGCAGCAGGCTGCACTTCATCTGCGCATGAGCCAGCAGCAGCTGGATGGCGCCCAGACCATGCTGCGCCAGCTGGGACTTTGGACAGCGGAAAAGCAGTCTTCCTTTATCCCAGGTGAGAGGCCAGCTTACTCGGAGACGGATGTGATGGAGGCCCTGAACCGGGATCAGAGTTTCCGCAGCCTCTATGGCGAAGTGCAGCGGGTGCTGGGCAAGACACTAACCACGGAGGAACTCAAAATATTACTGGGCTTTACCCGGTATCTGGGGCTGCCCAATGAAGTGATCTCTGTACTGGTCAGCTACTGCCGGGAGCGCAGCCGCCAAAGAGGCAGTTTGCGCAATCCTTCTTTGCGTACCATTGAAAAGGAGGCCTATTTTTGGGCTGAGCAGGGGATCGATACCATGGAACAGGCGGCAGGCTATATCCGGGCGCAGCATCTGCGTGCGACCCAGATGGAGCAGCTTAAACGTACATTGCAGCTGCATGGACGAAATCTGACCGCCGCTGAGGAACGCTATGCTGCCTCCTGGTTGGAAATGGGCTTCCAAATGGATGCCATTGCCCTGGCCTATGAGCGGACTTGCCTAAATGTAGGCGCACTCAACTGGGCGTACATGAATAAGATCTTGACACGCTGGCATGAAGCCGGACTCCATACCGCCCTGGCTGTAAAATCCGGCGACCGGAAACCCCAGGTGCCCAAAGGCGCTTCGGGAGAACTAGGCCAGGCAGAGCTGGAGGCGATTGCCCGGATCATGCAGGAGGGATAACATATGGGCTATTCAAAAGAAGTGATGCAAAGAGCCAGGGAAAGACTGGCCCGGCAAAAAGCAGATGTCGAGTCTATGAATGCGGCCAGACTTCAGCAGGCCTATGCCCAGATCCCCAGACTTCGGCAGATCGATATGCAGCTGCGTGCTACCATGGCAAAGGCTGCCCAGGCTGTGTTTTCCCAGGGCGGGGATGTGCTGGAGGCTATGGAACAGGTGAAGGCAGAAAATCTGGCCTTGCAGGAGGAGCGAAAGCTCCTGGAGCAGACCTATTTTGTTCCCGGCTACCTGGACGGAGCGTCGGTATGCCCCGAATGCGGCGGCAGTGGTTATCTGGGCAGCACCATGTGCGGCTGTTTAAAGGCGCTGTGCCGGGAAGAACAGGCCAAGGAGCTGGGATCTGTGTTCAGCGGGACGGAGCGCTTTGATAATTTCCGGCTGGACTACTATTCGGACACGGTGATCCCTCAGCTGAAGCTGTCGGCACGGACTGTAATGGAGCGGAATCTGGACAGCTGCCGCCGGTATGCCCGCGGTTTCGGTCAGGATTCCGGAAATCTGCTGATGGTAGGTGGTACCGGCTTGGGCAAGACGCATTTGGCCTTAGCCATTGGCAGGACTGTGGGGGAGCAGGGCTGCAGTGTGTGTTATGAGTCTGCCGCCAACCTTTTTTCCAAGCTGGAAAAGGCCCGCTTTTCTCCCTCGGAGGAGAATACCCGCCAGGCAGAGCGGTTTTCTCAGTGTGATCTATTGATCATCGATGATCTGGGAACGGAAATGCCTGGCCAGTTTGTGACGGCCGCGCTGTACGCTCTGCTGAATCAGCGGCTGATGGAGCGAAAGCCCATGGTCATCACCACGAATCTGAATGTAGAGGAAGCGGGAAAGCGGTATTCCAATCAGATCGCTTCCCGGCTATATGGGGAATTCATCCGGTTGACCTTCCTGGGAACGGATATACGGGTGCAGAAAAGCAGAGGTGCGCTGGTATGACAGGAATTTTATTTGACCTTGACGGAACGCTGCTGGACACCATGGCAGACTTGACCGACGCGGTCAATTATGCGCTGCATGTCCATGGCTACCCCAGCCGCAGTATGGACGAAGTTCGTAGCTTTGTGGGCAACGGCGCGGCCCGGCTGCTGGCCCTGTCCGTTCCGGAAGGGGAGGACTATGTGCCGGTACTGGCTACCTACCAGGAATATTACCGCAGCCATTGCCAGATCAAAACCTGCCCTTATCCGGGAGTGCTGGAGGCCTTGGAGCAGCTGCAAGCCAAGTATCCGGTGGCCATTGTTTCCAATAAGCCGGATGCTGCTACCAAGAAACTATGCGCGGACTATTTTGGCGATGTGTTTGCAAGGGGTGAGGCGGCAGACTGCCCGAGAAAGCCGGCCCCGGATATGTTATTCCAGGCTATGCAGGTGCTGGGTGTAGACAAGGCCATTTATGTGGGCGACAGTGAAGTGGATGTGATCACAGCGAAGAATGCGGGGATGCCCTGCATCAGCGTGACCTGGGGCTTCCGCAATAAGGAAGAGCTGAAGGAGGCCGGTTCCCGGTATCTGTGCGACTATGCGGCTCTGCTGCCGGAGCTGGCAGCAAAAATAGAGAAAGAGGAATACCATGTCAATTGAGTTTTATGCCTTGCTGGGAAGAATGCGTTATATTACCCGCTGGGGATTGATGCGCAATACCTTCTCGGAGAATATTCAGGAGCACAGCCACCAGGTGGCAGTGTTGGCCCATGCGCTGGCACTGATCCGGCGTGATGTGCTGTGCTTGCCTGGCCCGGACCCGGACAGATGCGCAGTGGCGGCGCTATATCACGATGCTTCGGAGACTCTGACAGGGGATCTGCCTACACCGATTAAGTATTATAACCCGGATATCCGGGAGGCTTATAAGCAGGTGGAGCGGGTCGCAGGGCAGCGGCTGCTGAGCATGCTGCCGCCGGAGCTGGCAAAAAGCTATGAGCATCTGATCATGGAGGATGACCTGGAGGTACTGCCTACCGTCAAGGCAGCCGATAAGCTTTCTGCATATATAAAATGTGTGGAGGAGCAGAAGGGCGGCAATACGGAATTTGATTCCGCAGCCAAGCAGGCTATGGAGTCCATGCAGGAGCTGGATATGCCGGAGCTGAATTGGTTTATTGATAATTGTCTGGAGGCCTTTAGCTGGAATATCGATCAGCTTTAATAGGATGAACAAGCCCGGTGGATTCACCGGGCTTGACTTATTTGAGGAAATATGCTAAGCTATTTGAGCACGCCGCTGTGGTGGAACAGGCAGACACAAGGGACTTAAAATCCCTCGGGGTAAAACCCGTACCGGTTCGATCCCGGTCAGCGGCACCAGAAAAGCCAGCCCCAGAAGGGCTGGCAAGGCGGATCGTAGCCATGTCGTT
>JAZUQE010000175.1:0-8208 GCA_045605575.1 Faecousia sp.
CCCGCACTCCCCAGACGACCAAAGGGGAAAGCGGACAGGTGATATGTGATCAAGGTTTTCCTCCGCTTTCCCCTTTGGAATCCCCTTTGACAGAGCTTTTGTGAAGATAGGCATTCTTTCGGAGAGCCATTTCTTTTACACGCTCGAACCGGGTGCCTGAAAAAGGCACCCGGTTCTTGCTGCGGTCTGTGTGCAGTTAGAATTACAAATTGAGGTATTACTTCGCGAGGATGCCTAACAATGTGTCATCTCGATCTGCATCTTTTGCCTGCATTCGCAATATATAGCTTATAATTGTGAATTGTGCGTCATCACAACGAATCCCGAACCTGTTACAAGACTTGACTCAGAATTTCAATGATCTTCTTTCCGTACTCTGGGGTAGCCATTTCATTTTCTTCGCCTTTGAGCAGCTTGATAAATTCTGCCAGCTGATCTTCAATCAGATTTTCCTTGCCGCCATAGCTGACATAATTTCCGTTTTCGTACACAAACAGCTCCTGGCCGTCCCGGATCTTTACGGCACCATGGGTAAAGTAATAAGAGATCTCATATTCCCAGGGCACATAGCAGCCGCACATGGTGATGGCGGCGGAAACGCCTCCGGTCAGACGCACCAACAACTGGACATTCACATCCGCATCGTCATCGGTAACAGGATTGGTCAGCACACCGTGGATCTGCTCTACCTCCAGGCCGGTGGTATAGAGGATGCGGTCGATGCTATGTGCACCGAAATTCATGACGATGCCGCCCCCGGAAAGCTTCTTAGTCAAAAACCACTTGGGCCGTCCGGTCACATAGTCCAGGTTTCGGGTCTCTGTGATCATGCACAGCTTGCCGAACCGGCAGTCCTCCACAAATTTTTTGACCTGCCCCAGGGAACTGTAATACCTCTGCACATGACCCACCGCTAATTTTTTCCCGGTACGCCTGGCCGCTTCGATCATACGGTCACACTCTTGCACACAGATCGCCATGGGTTTTTCTACCAGTACATGAATGCCTGCTTCCAGGAAGAATACCGTTGCCTCGCAATGCAGATAATGGGGCAGGTTCAAAATGACCGCATCCATTTCCGTTTCCTGGGCCATCCGGTGGTAGTCCGTATAAGCAGCAGCACCGTGGGGGCCGGCCACCAGCTGTGCTTTTTCCAGGTCCAGATCCGCCACTGCAACCAGCTGTGCCTCCGGATGCTTTTGGATGGCCTTTTCGTGCGCCTCACAGATCCGTCCAGCACCCACGATCCCGATTCTGAACATAGCAATCTCTCCCTTTTATCTGGCTGTTTGCCATCATAGTAAACCAAGTTTTCAGGCTTGTCAATGTCAAAAAACGCTGGTTCTCGTTCTCTTTTCTGTGCAGAAAATAACCAGCAGTTTTGCAGAAATGGAGTAGACAAGCGTTTGGGTGCACTTTATAATAGAACTGTAACGGCCGTATATCCGGCCGAAATCATGCTCATGATCAAGAAAGGCGGAAAATAAGATGAAACCTGTGAAAGTGGCTGTGATCGGCTGCGGCACCATTGCCAACAATGCCCATATTCCTGCGTACATGAAAAACGAAAACGCGGAAATTCTCTACTTTTGCGATATTCGTCCCGAGCGGGCGGAAAAGGCCGTGGCTGACTACGGCTGCGGTAAGGCAGTTACCGATTACCATGAGGTCCTTGCAGATCCTGAGGTAGAAGCCGTTTCCGTTTGTACGCCCAACAACGTTCACGCTACCATTGCCATCGACTGCCTCCGGGCCGGTAAGCATGTACTGTGCGAGAAGCCCGCTGCCCGCACCTACGCCGAAGCTCTGGAAATGCAGAAGGTGCAGCACGAGACCGCCAAGGTGCTGAATATCGGTGTGGTCAACCGCTTCAATGACAATGTCAATCTGATCAAGAAGATCATTGACGACGGTAAGCTGGGCAACATCCATCATGTGTACATCAGCTTCCGTTCTCACCGTTCCATTCCCGGCCTGGGCGGCGCTTTTACCACGAAGGCCATTGCCGGCGGCGGTGCGCTGATCGACTGGGGCGTGCACTTCCTGGACATTGTGATGTACTGCTGCGGCGACCCCAAGCCTTTGACGGTCACCGGCGAGGCTTTCTGCGTGCTGGGTAAGGATATGCCCAATTATGCCTACCAGGATATGTGGGCAGGTCCTCCGGATTATAACGGCACCTACGATGTGGACGATTCCGTTACCGGTATGATCCGCACGGAAGGCCCTGTCATCACCTTCAACGGCGCCTGGGCGCAGAATATCGGTGAAAAAGAAATGTACATCGACTTCATGGGTGACAAGGCCGGCATTCGCCTGCAGTATGGCGCGGACTTTACGGTCTATACCTTTGAGCACGGTGCGCTGGAGCAGTATACCCCTGCTCTGAAGACCAACAACCACTTTGAAAATGAGATCGATGCATTCCTGCGCTGCATCCGTACCGGAGAAAAGCTGCCAAGCCACATCGATACCGTGATCATTACCGCTAAGATCATGCAGGCCATCTACGATTCTTCCGACGCCCATCGGGAGATCCAGCTGTAAGGAGCCAATATGAAAAAGATCGGTTTTATTGATTATTATCTGGACGAGTGGCATGCCAACAATTATCCCCAAATGATCCGGGACGCTGTGGGCGATGAGCTGGTGGTGGCTTACGCCTACGGTCAGATCCCCAGTCCTATTACCGGCATGACCTCGGAAGCATGGTGTGAAAAATACGGTGTGACCCTATGTGAGACCATCGAAGAGCTGGTGGATAAGAGTGATGTTCTGCTGGTGCTGTCTCCCGATAACTGTGAGATGCACGAGGAGCTTTGCCAGCTGCCCCTGCGCTCCGGCAAGCTGACCTATATCGACAAGACCTTTGCCCCGGACCTGCCCACTGCCCAGCGGATCTTTACGCTGGCTGAGCAGTATGACACTCCCTGCTACTCTACCTCCGCCCTGCGGTATGCAGAAGAATATGTCAACTGGGAGAGCGATCCCATCACGGCCATCGGCAGCTGGGGACCCAATGGCTTTGACCGCTATTCTATTCACCAGCTGGAGCCGCTGATGATGCTGATGGGCTGCGATGTCAAGCGGGTCATGTATACCGGGGCTGAGAAGTGGTATACGGTGAATCTGGAATTTGCCGACGGCAGGCCTGCTACCGTAACAGGCTTCGACGGCGGCTGCCCCTTTATGATGCATGTAGCTACCACCGGGCAGGCCCAGCGGGTGGAAGTGAAATCCGATTTCTTCGGAGCTTTCATCCACCAGCTTTGCGATTTCTTCTTAAACGGCACACCCAAGGTGTCCCACGAAGAGACGCTGGCCATCATGGCTGTCCGGGGCGCGGTGCTGAAGGCACAGGAGGTTCCCGGCCGGTGGATAGAGGTGTGATCCGTCAGAAAGGAGACTGCCATGCAGGTCAAAGAAAACGATGGCTTCATCTTTCGTTTTGACCGTACCTATACAGGACAGGTGCGCCAATATGACTGCATCCGGGTCTGGCAGATCTCGGAGAACAGTCTGGAGCCCAATCGAGAGATCCCGGAACACCGGCAGTGCTGTCACGAGATCAGTTATGTGATCTCCGGAAAGGGCACATTTTACACCGGCGACGAGCAGCAGGCGCTGCAGGCAGGCGATATTCATCTGATCTCCAAAGGAACGCTGCATAAGATCGTGCCGGATGGGCAGAGCAATCTGCGTTTTTGCAATATTGGCTTTGAGCTCGACGAAAACTGCCCGGGCTCACTGCTGCCGGCACGAGAGCTGTTCGCGGGCATCACCGGACTCTGCCTCCGCGACCGGGGGGAGCTGCGCATGGCCATGACTATGCTGATCGGTGAGTTGTACGCCGGAGATGAGGGCAGTCAGCTAATGATCGAGTGCTATCTGAAACAGGTCCTGGTGCTGGTTGCCCGACTGGCTGCGGCCAAAGACGCACCCAAGACAGTGCCGGAGACCGCAGCGGATCGCTATAGTCTGTCCGTTTATGCAGTTGTACGGTATGTGGACAACAATTTCTATAACTTTCCTACAATTCGAGAGCTTGCCAGGGATCTGGGCTATAGCCAAAGCCACATTTCCCACTCCTTTCGGGAGAAAATGGGCATCACCCTGCGGGAGTATATCTGCCGGAAAAAGATAGAAGCCAGTATGGACTTTCTGGCTTCGGGCCGCTATTCCGTGACACAGGTCGCACAAATGCTGAATTACAGCTCCCTGCAGGCCTTCAGCAAAGCTTTTCAGAAGGTAATCGGCTGCAGTCCCACTGAATATTGTGCGAAAACAGAAGCGAGGTAATTCACTATGAAGCAATTTCCCATTGGTATTATTGCAGACTGGCTGCGGCTGCCCTTTGCTGAGAGCATGGCTGCCTGCGCAAAAATGGGTGCCAACGGCGTGCAGCTTTATGCGGTCGAGGGTGAAATGGCTCCGGAGAATTTGTCTGCCGCTGCCCGAAAGGAAAAGCGGGCTATCATCGAGGATCACGGACTGTGTGTCAGCGCACTGTGCGGCGATCTGGGGGGCCATGGCTTTACGCTGGCGGAAGAGAATCCCCTCAAGATCGAACGCTCCAAGCGGATCGTAGATCTGGCGCTGGATCTGGGAAGCAACATCGTAACTACCCACATCGGTGTGATTCCTGAAGATACCGGAAGCGAAGCCTATGCCGTTGTGCAGCAGGCCTGCAACGAACTGGCAGAATACGCCAGACGAAACGGCGCCTTCTTTGCCGTTGAGACCGGTCCAGAACCTGCCGCCCGCTTGAAAACCTTCTTAGACAGTCTGGAAAGCAAGGGCGTTGCCGTCAACCTGGACCCTGCTAACCTGGTTATGGTTACGGATGATGATCCCGTCCAGGCAGTTTATACGCTGAAAGACTATATTGTCCATACCCATGCTAAGGATGGCATTTTGCTGAAAAAAACTGATCCAAAGATCATCTACGACTTCTTTGCGGATGGAGGGATCGGCGATCTGCGACTGGGTGATTATTTCCTGGAGACACCTTTGGGCCAGGGGAAGGTGGATTTTCCTGCTTACCTGGCAGCATTGGAGAACATCGGATTTGCGGGCTTTCTGACCATTGAACGAGAGGTGGGGAAAAATCCTGCCGCGGATATCGCTATGGCAGTGAGCTTCCTGCGTTCCCATATGGGTTGACCGGAAAGGAAACAGCAATCATGAAGACCTACGGAATCATGCTCATTGGCTGCGGCCATATCGGTCAGGAGCACATCCAGGATATCTATTTCCGAAAGGAGTTTACCATAGAAGCTGTGATAGACCGAAGCGCCGAACTGGCAGAAGAATTCCGGCACCGTTACGGTGCAAAAAGCTGCGGTACAGACTATCGCTGTTTTCTCTCCGATCCTGCCATTGATATCGTGATCATTGCGACCTACGCCGATTCACACCTTTCTATTTTGAAAGATTGCATGGCAGCGGGAAAACATGTGCTGTGTGAAAAGCCCATTGCTCGTTCGATGTCAGATGCCCGAGAATTTTGCCGGGTGGTGGAAAGCGCCGATACCAAAGTGCTTGTGGCCCATATCCTGCGGCATAACCGATCCTACCAGACTATTGCGCAGATGATCCACAGTGGTGCCATTGGTCCGCTGCGGCTGATGCGCATGGTGCAGAACCACCACGCTATGAACTGGGACCGTTACAAGCGCTTGATGCAGGATTGTCCGCCTATTGTGGATTGCGGTGTGCATTATCTGGATGTCATGCAATGGTTTTCCGGATCTAAGATCGCTCAGGTCAGTGGCATCAGCACCAAATTGGATCCGGATTCACCCTGCGATAACTTTGGCATGATCCATGTACGAATGGAGAACGGCTGCATTGGTTATTACGAAGCTGGCTGGGGTAAGAACATCTCCGCCCAAAATGTGAAAGAATTTGTGGGAGAAGACGGGCGCATCACACTGACGCTCCAGAGTAACCGAGCTTGTGACAGCGAGGAAGGCGATCTGATCACCTTGTACCGCTATGATACCGGCGAGTATCAGACCAAAAATGTGCCGGCCAAATATAAAGACATGTATGCCCAGCTTCGATCCCTGGTAGATATGATCGAACAGGATGCTCCTGCAAATCCGGGTATGGATGACGTATTCCGTGCGTTCCGTGCCGCTTTTCTGGCTAATGCGGCTATCCGGGAAAACAGGATCCTAACCATCTCTGAAGAGGAAATGGCAGGCGTTTGCCCTGCAAAAACGCTATAACAAAAACAGCGCGAAGGACGGCGTGTCCTTCGCGCTGCTTGCTATTTATGACTGCGCCGCCGCTGCAAAGCAGTCAGCATTCCGGTCAGGGTGGTAACGGCGATGATGCCTACCGCCAGACAGAAAGCCAGCTCAATGGTATAGAAAGCCTGGGCCACAAAGCGATCCCATTGTTCGTTTAAGGCGTAATTCATGGTGTAGTACAAGGCGCTTCCGGGGATCAAGGGGATCAGAGAAATGACCAGGAAGGTGGTGGTAGGTGTTTTCAGAATGCGGGCAAATACTTCCGCGTATACCGTGATCGCAGCCGATGCTACAAAATAGCGCATGGCTTCTCCGGGAATCAGCCCCGCCAAAGCCAAAAAAACTGACCAGGAAAGGAATCCACCCAGTGATGCGATGAACAGCTTTTTTCCTCGCAGGTGAAACAGCACACCAAACCCCAGAGAACCCAGGAAGCCCATGATGATTTGCATTAGATCCATAAGCACCCTCCCAACAGCTGCGCGGCCAGGATATACCCGGCTGCAATGGCTGCTGCCACCAGAATAGCATCGAAAAACCGCAGCAGACCCGACATGATATCGCCGCTGATCATATCCCGCAGGGAGTTCGTCAAAGCGATACCGGGGATCAACAGCATGATATTACCGATAATGATCTTGTTGGCGTCACTGCCCAGCCCCAAGCGCACAGCCAGAATGGCTGCCGCCGACAGGCCGAAGGTGGCGATCACATTGATCAAGATCTGGTTGGTGTGGATCAGCCCCAGGCCGAAGGCCACGATCCGCAGCATGGCACCCAGTACCGCAGCTACCGCTGCATCGGGCGCATTGCCGCCGAAAAACACAGCGAAGGCACCACCGATCATGGCGCTGCATACCACCTCCAGCCAGAGCGGATACCGCGACAGCTGCAGAATCTCCCGGAGGCGGGCTTGCACATAATCATAATCAGGTGTTTGCAGGCAAATCTCACGGGATAAAGAATTGAGCCTGTCCAGTCGGGCCAGATCCGTCTGCGTGCCGGTGATCCGACGGGTCTGGGTATAGAATTTGCGGTGCGCGTCTTCAATGGAAACAACGATGGATGATGTGATGGTAAACACATCTGTTCGACAGCAGCCATAAGCAGAGCAGATCAGCCGAATGGCGTATTCCACGCGGCTGATCTCTGCTCCGCAGATCAGCATGTTTTCTCCAATATCCAACGCGCAGGTCAATAGCTGTTCCGGTTGCATACGATCCCTCCAAAGCCCGTTTTCTGCAAGCTATTATATATTGGATGATCGATTTGCGCAAGTATTTTTGTAAATATTGAATTATTACATCGAAATTTTGCCGAGAAGCTCTAAAAGCGTGCGGCAATGGGACAGCTCCTGGTCGTACAGCCTTTCAAACACCGGCCCTAATTGGGGATGCCGGGCCCACTGGCGGTAGTGATCCAGGCATTGCGTCTCCCGGTGGTAGCACCTGCGCAAAGCGGCTTCCCGGTTTTCCCGGGGCAGGGGAGGTGCCTTGACGATGGCGGGACGGCCTGTGAGGATGCTGTAAACACCCTTTAGGCAGGCGACATGGGATCGCTCCTGCGCGTGCATTTGCCGCAGCAGCGCGGCCTCTTTCCCTGTATAGTGGCGGGATAGCTGCAAATAAGCAGCCCCGTCCGTCCATTCTCCTGCGATCAGCTCCAGCAGTTGGGCAGAGTCCTCCACCGGAGGGGCGCTGTGTACCCGCTGCCAGACTCGCTGCTGCAGCTGACGATCGATGGTTTCCATAGCTAGCTCCTTTCCAAGTTGGTATTTGTCGTGCAGGCCATTCGTAGGGACGCCCTGTTGCGGTGCCCGGCAGATGCTACGCCCGACAAAGCGGGCTTGCATCTTGCCGACCGCTGCCACTCGCTCCCCTCCCTTTTTCCGCCACCGGCGGCGGTCGGGTCGCTCCCCATTGGCCGTCCGTCCAACAATTGCACCGCAATT
>JAZUQE010000176.1:0-2011 GCA_045605575.1 Faecousia sp.
GGATTTGGCTGTGGGTGTTGTCTTCCTAAGCCCGCTTGGCCTCCGACTTAGCCCAATTTCCGCCGGACGCCGCTGGGCCGGGAGATCTGCGATGCCATGCTGGCGGTGCCCCGGGCCTGCCGGCGGGCGGATTATCTGCCGTGTATCCTCTGGGGCCGCACCGCCCAGGAGATCAGCCGCTGCCACACCCGGGATCGGATCGAGCTCTGCGGACGGCTCCAAAGCCGGGTCTACACCAAATACCAGAACGACATTCCCACCGAGCGCACCGCCTACGAGGTTTCTGCACTGACCGCGCAGGCCTGTGATCCCCAATGAGAAAAACCGCCCCTGCCGGAGCTGAAGTGACCCCAAAAAGTTAGACAAATATGTCTGACTCAAATTGTTCAAGCAGCCAAGAGGGCTTGCTGTCTGTGTAATGCAGGCGGCAAGCCCTTTAGTTTTGCCTTGATCCGCCTGTTGTTGTAGTAATCAATGTAAGCGATCAGTTCTCGTTTGAAGTGATCTACGGACTCAAATTCCTGCAAATACAGCAGTTCGCTCTTGAGATGGCCGAAGAAGCTCTCCATTGCAGCATTGTCATAGCAGTTGCCTTTCCGGCTCATGCTCTGAGTAATTTTGTTGTCCGCCAGCATCTTGCGGTACTGCTTGTGCTGGTAGTGCCAGCCCTGGTCGGAGTGCAGGATCAAATCGTGCTTCTCCGGCAGCACTTTCAACGCCTGTTCCAGCATTGTTGTCACCATCTTCAGGTTCGGGCTTTCGGACAAGGTGTAGGTCACGATATCGCCGCTGCACAGATCCATGATTGGAGACAGATACAGCTTCTGACCGAATAGTCTGAACTCCGTGACATCCGTTGTCCACTTCTGATTTGGCTTCTCTGCTTGGAAATTGCGATCCAACAGATTGTCTGCAATCTTGCCCACTTCACCCTTGTAAGAACGGTATTTCTTCATCCGGACACGGCAAACCAGATCCAATTCCTTCATCAAACGCTGAACAGTCTTGTGGTTGATGGTAAATTTCCGGTTGCGAAGTTCATTTGTGATGCGGCGATAGCCATACCGGCCCTGATTTTCATGGAATATCTCCGTGATCTTTGTCTTGATGATGGCATACTTATCCTGTTGAACCATGCGCTTCGCATGATAATAGAAGGTTGCTCTCGGAAGCTGAGCGATCTCCAACAGCATTGCCAGATTGTGTTCCTGCCTTAGTTCCTGGATCACCATTACTTTTTCCCTTGGCGTCGCTCTCTCTCCAGAACCAAGGCCTGCAATTTTTTTAGGTATGCATTCTCTGCTCTGAGCCGTTGGACTTCTGCGAGCAGATCTTCCTCGACCTTTTGAGGGAACTGTTGAGGACGGCCTTTGCTGCTGCGGCCACGGCGTTCGATGTATAGGCCTCCAGCTCCCTCTGTCAAATAGATTCTTTCCCAATCTGCAACACGTTTGTCACAAGGAATTTCAAACTGGCGTGCTGCTTCTTTATAGCTGAGTTTTTCACGCATCATAGTCTCTACGACCATCTGCTTGAACTCCCCAGTATATCGTTTATTCGGTACTCCCTTTGGCATAGAAAAACACCCCATTTCTTAGTACAAGTATTATACCATACTTGTCTAACAAATGGGGTGCAGTTCATTGCCGGGCGGCTCTTGCTTTTGTTGAAATGATGTGCTATCCTATGATCGGTGCTACCAGTAACGGTAGGCGGTTCCCCCGCTATTCGGGGGTGATCTTCTTTGCCCCCGATCCATAAAGAGAGGGGGTGAGCAGCATGATTACATGGTCCGAGCTGTTTCAGTTTTGTACCCTCATCATCGCGCTTCTTACTTTGGTCGTTCAGATCATGGGAAATAAAAAGAAGTAACCGCCAACTTTCCACACCAGCGGTTACTTCTTTTTAACCTACAGTGGGGAACCGTCTGCCGGTAGCACCACTTTCTATGTACAGTATATCCCAATGAAACATCTTTGTCAAGCAAAATGCCCTCCCGGGGATCCGGGAG
>JAZUQE010000177.1:0-26169 GCA_045605575.1 Faecousia sp.
GGAGTCCGGGGACCATACGGAAGGTCCCCGGCGGCTCTTTGGATACTTTCTGGCCGGACAGAAAGTATCACACCTCAAAGAAGCTCCTTTTGGTGCAGAAAGCCGATTTCCTTTCCTCACAAAAAACATCCCGTTATACCCGTAGGTGCGGAGACAGAAAGAACAAGGGAGGGTCAAGACCCTCCCCTACTGATCTGATCAGAGAAACAATCAAAAAAGCAGACCTCACACAGAGGTCTGCTTTTTGATTTTCTCATAAATTAGTAGGCGACGCCCCAGTAGATCATCTTCTTGGCGCTCTTGCCGCACATGGGGCAGGTGTCACCCAGGTGCTCCTGGGCAAAGGGCATGCAGCGGGAGGACATGCCGGCCTCTTCCTTCATCTTCATTTCGCACTCCAGCTCGCCGCACCACATGGTCTTGATGAAGCCGCCGTTGCGCTCCTGCAGCTCCTTTGCCTCCTCCAGAGAGTGGGCCTCGTAAATGTGGTCGGTCAGGTTCTTCTTAGCCTTGGCGTACATGCCATCATGGACGGCCTGCAGCTGCACAGCAACGGCAGGCTCCAGCTCCTCCAGCTTCACAACGATCTTCTCGCCGTCGTTCCGGCGAACCAGGACACACTGGCCGTTTTCCAGATCCCGGGGACCGCACTCCAGACGCAGAGGCACGCCGCGCATCTCATACTCGGCACACTTCCAGCCCATGGAGTTATCACTGTCATCCAGCTTGACACGAACACCGGCAGCGATCAGCCGGTCTCTCAGGGCATTGGCTGCATCCAGGACACCGGGCTTATGCTGGGCGATGGGCAAGACTACCACCTGGACAGGGGCGATCTTGGGAGGCAGCACCAGGCCGTTATTGTCACCGTGGGTCATAATGATACCGCCGATCAAGCGGGTGGAAACGCCCCAGGAAGTCTCATGGGGGTTGGTCTTTTGGTTATTCTTGTCAGTAAACTCGATGCCGAAGGCCTTGGCGAAACCATCACCGTAGTACCGGCACGTACCGGCCTGCAGACCCTTACGGTCGTGCATCATGCACTCGATGGTGTAGGTAGCTTCCGCGCCGTTAAACTTCTCTTTCTCGGTCTTCTGACCACGGGTCACGGGCATAGCCAGCACATTCTCACAGAAGTCAGCATAAACATTCAGCATGGTCTCGGTGAACTGCTGAGCTTCTTCCGCGGTAGCGTGGATGGTATGGCCCTCCTGCCACAGGAACTCCCGGTGACGCAGGAAGGGACGGCTGGTCTTCTCCCAGCGCAGCACACTGCACCACTGATTGTACTTCATCGGCAGCTGGCGGTGGGTCTGCAAAACATTTGCAAAATGCTCGCAGAACAGGGTCTCAGAAGTGGGGCGGATAGCGTAGCGCTCTTCCAGCTTTTCTCCGCCGCCCATGGTGACCCAGGCACACTCCGGCGCAAAGCCTTCCACGTGATCCTTTTCCTTCTGCAGCAGACTTTCGGGGATCAACAGCGGCATGTACACATTCTCAACGCCTTGCTTCTTGAACTCCGCATCCATGATATGCTGGATATTCTCCCAGATGGCATAGCCATAGGGACGGTAAATGAAAACGCCCTTAATGGAAGAGTAATCGATCAACTGAGCCTTTTTGCACACGTCCGTGAACCACTGCGCAAAATCGACCTCCATATCAGTGATCTCTGTAACCTTCTTTTCCTTTGCCATGATTTCATCCTCCCGGATTCTTTCGTTATTTTCCATTACTCTATATTATAGCACCATTGTCAAGGCCCTGCATAGGATGAAGCACAGTTTTTATTTTAGGAGGTGACCCATGACAGAGGTGACCTTATACCTGGACCCGACGGTGGCTGCCTTTTATGCCAATATCGCCCGCAATGCAGGACGTCCACTGCCGCAGGTGCTTTCGGATGCATTGTTTAAGCTTGCCGGGGAACTCAGCTTAGAGGCGCTGAAGGCAAGTGAAAAAATTCCCGAATCACATTGTAATTAAGCAGAAAAACTGCTATAATAGATACAGCAAAAGAAAAACGGAGGTATTCCGATGAAATCCATCCGCGAGATCTACAAGATCGGCAAAGGTCCTTCTTCTTCCCATACTATGGGCCCGGAACGCGCCGCCAAGCTATTTCGTAGCCAGTACCCGGAAGCTGACGAATTCCGGGTGACCCTCTACGGTTCCTTGAGCAAGACCGGCGTAGGCCACGGCACAGACAGGGTCATTCGGGATGTTCTCTCTCCCCTGCCTACGAAAATTGAATTTTCTACACAAGTTCTCTCCGATTCCCACCCCAACACGTTGGATCTGCATGCTTACCAGAGTGGCACGCTACTCGGAAGCCTGCGGGTAGAATCGGTCGGCGGCGGTGACATTCGGATCCCCGGGAAAAGGGATGCCGGATCTGAAGAGGTGTACATAGAGCATTCCTTTGCGGAAATCGCTGACTTCTGCAAATGGCGCTACATCGACAAGCTCAGCGAATATGTAGAGTTGAACGAAGGCCCGGAGATCTGGGAATTTTTAATGGATGTTTGGCAAACCATGAAAAATGCCATTGCCCAGGGTCTGCAGGCAGAGGGGGTACTGCCCGGCGGTTTGAATGTGCAACGCAAGGCCAAATTCCTTTATGAGCAGATCCCCCAGGAAAAGGTTCCCGCTCTGCTGGAATTCCAGACCATCGCTGCCTATGCCTATGCTGTGGCAGAGCAAAACGCCGACAACGGAACCATCGTGACTGCCCCTACCTGCGGCGCTTGCGGCGTACTGCCTGCCGTTCTGAAATATGCACAGGACACCAAGGGCTTTACAGATGAGCAGATCTGCCGGGGATTGGCAACTGCCGGTATCATCGGCAATCTGACCAAGACCAACGCCTCCATCTCCGGTGCGGAATGCGGCTGTCAGGCGGAGATCGGCACGGCCTGCTCTATGGCTGCAGCCGCACTTGCAGAGCTTTATGGACAGAACCTGGATCAGGTAGAATACGCCGCTGAGGTTGCCATGGAGCACCATCTGGGGCTGACCTGCGATCCCATCTGCGGTTTGGTGCAGATCCCCTGCATTGAGCGCAATGCTGTGGCCGCTGTGCGGGCTATGAATGCCTGCAATCTGAGTTATTTTCTGACCGGTTCCCGCAGGATCAGCTATGACATGGTCTGCCGGGCTATGAAGGAGACCGGTGTCAATCTGGATCACCGCTTCCGGGAGACTAGTGAGGGCGGCCTTGCCAAGCTCTATGCACGCAGAAGATCCCGCAAGCACGAATAAAACATATCCGGGACAAACCAAACGGTTTGCCCCGGTTTATTTTTATTCTGCCCAGAAGCGGTAGCTGGTCTCACTATGATACCGCTGTCCGGCCTTTATAAAGGGCTGCTTCCACTCAGGATGGTTCACACTGTCCGGGAAGAACTGGGTCTCCAGGGCGATACCGCTGCGCATACAGTAGATGACACCGTCCTTACCATGCTCGTTTTGGATATAATTACCACTGTAGAACTGGATGCCGGGACAATCGGTGCTGATACTCATGCATCTACCGGAAGAAGGATCCCGCAGGATCGCGCAGGGGTTGGCAAAAACTTCGAAATTATGATCATAGCCGCATTGCAGGAGCAGAGGCTCATAATTTTCCTGGATACGCGCACCAATGGCACAGGGTTTGCGGAAGTCCATGGGCGTATCCGCTACATCCCGGCACTCACCTGTAGGAATATTGTCTGCGTCATCCGGGTTGAAGAACCGGGCAGGCATAGTCAGCACCTGGTCCAGGGCAAGCTCAGGCTTATCATGACCGGCCAAATTAAAATAACTGTGATTGGTCATATTGAAAACGGTATCCTTGTCACAAATGCCGTCATAGATGATGCGCAGCGTACCGTTAGGCGCAAGCGCATAGGTCACATCGATGGAGGCCTTTCCCGGAAAGCCCTGGTCGCCGTCCGGACTATCCAGGTGCAGACGGATGCCGCTTTCGGTATGCTCCACCACCTGCCAGAGGCGGTTTTTGTACGGCTCAAAGCCACTATGCAGATTGTGGATACCGGCATCGTTATTCTCCAGCTGAATATTCTTTCCGCTGAACACAAAGGAAGCATTCCGGACACGGTTGGCATTCCGGCCTACGATAGCTCCATGATAGGAACCGCTTTGGGTATAGGCATCGGGGTTATCGAAGCCCAGCACCACATCTGCCGGACGACCTGCGGCATCCGGTACATACAGCCGCACCAGGGTGGCGCCATGGTCAGAAATCTGCGCTTTCAGCTTTCCGCAGGTGATGGTATACAAAAAAGTCTGCTGTCCGTCTGCACGGATACCGAAGGCCTCTTTCATCGTCTTAACCTCTCTTTAGAAATTTCCGAGAAAAATTATACACAAGTTTTGGAGATTTTGCAATCGTTTCTTTTACCGGTACGGTCTATAGGTTGTTCCCTGTAGCAAGGCTCCCGAACATAAAAAACGAGGTAAGCGAACCGCTTACCTCATTTTAATTCCCACGCTTTGATTTGGCTGGCTTTTTCATAAAGGCGCAGATAGCTGTCATAGCGGGTAGACTCAACATCCCCCTGCTCTACAGCGGTTCGGACGCAGCAGCCGGGTTCTTTACGGTGGGTACAATCATGGAACTGGCAATGGCCCAGAAATGGAGCAAAATCCGGGAAAGCATACTGAAGATTTTCCTTCAGCAGCACTTCCATCTGGTCTGTGTCGAAGGAGGAAAAGCCCGGCGTATCCGCCACATAGGTATCCTCTCCCAAGCTGTACAACTCTACATGCCGCGTAGTATGTCGGCCCCGGCCCAGCTTTTCGGAGACCTCGCCGGTGGCAAGCCCCAGCTGCGGGCAGAGACGGTTGAGCATACTGCTCTTGCCCACACCGGAATTTCCGGTAAAGGCCGTTACCTTGCCGCGGATCAAGCTGCGCAATTGCTCCACGCCCTCACCGGTTTGCGCGCTGGTACAGATCACCGGGATACCCGCATGGGTGTAGATCCTTTGCAGGTCAGTTGCCGGATCCAGATCGCACTTGTTCAGACACAGTACGACCTGCACCTCCCGGTCACCGGCAATGGCAGCCACCCGGTCTATTAAAAAAGGCTCTGTAACAGGATTCACATTGGCAGCA
The DNA here is from genome assembly GCA_045605575.1 of Faecousia sp. Lineage (GTDB taxonomy): Bacteria > Bacillota > Clostridia > Oscillospirales > Oscillospiraceae > Faecousia. The sequence continues at coordinate 5,122 of JAZUQE010000177.1, forward strand.
AAAATCACCAACATATCAATATTGGCAACAGCAGGGCGAATAAAGCTGTTTTTTCTCGGCAGGATCCGTTCCACCATACCCTTGCCGTTTTCGACGGTGATCTCCACCATATCGCCGGTAAGGGGCGTATCTCCGCTGCGGCGCAGGCCGCCACGGCCGCGGCAGGTGATCCGTTTCTCCCCAGCCTGCACTTCATAAAAGCCACTCAAGGATCGCACAATACGTCCGGTCATTTTTTTCATCATTCAAAGACTACCGTCTGTTCCGAGAACCAGGAGTCCTCGTCATTGATATATACCGTATACTTTTGCTCGCCGGAACCCGTCAGAAGAACATCCACAGCACTCTGATCCGCAGGGATAACCTGGTCATAGACAATGTTGCCCGCCGCGTCCTTGATGATCACGCGGTAGTCCTCTGTCATACCATCCATCAGGCCGAAGGTCTCGGTCTTGGTGACCTTTACCGGTTCTGTGGGGCCCTTGGAAAGCGTCAGCTCAATGACCGTCGTTACCGGGATCTCTGTATTTGCCTCATGGGACTGCGAAACCACCTGGTTTTCCGGAGCATCACTATCCACATAGGTGTCATACTTGATCTGCGTAAAGCCGGCGTAATCCAGCATTTCCAGGGCAGTGGCCAGATCCTTGCCGGTCACTTTTGGCATTTTCACCATCTTCGGGCCGGTGCTGACGTAAATGGTAACGGTGTCACCGGTCTGCACCTTATTGCCGGCAGCCGGTTCCGTACGGATGACAAAGCCTGCGGGGATCTCCGCATTCTCCTCTTCTTTTTCCACATACACCAGATTCAGCTCCTGGCTGTCCAGCAGCTTTTTGGCACTGGTCAGCTCCTGCTTTACAAGATTGGGCATATCCACCTTGCGGATCTCAGGGCCCTTACTGATATACAGTGTAACGGTCTGCCCATCTTTCAAGGTCGCGCCATCGGCAGGCTCTGTGCGGGTGACCTGTCCCTCTTTCACAGTATCGCTGAATTCTTCCTTACAAAGGAACAAAAGGCCCTGTCCGGTCAAGTAGTTTTCCGCAGTGGTTCTGTCCTGTCCCACCAGATCTTCCATGATCTTCACAGGCGGCATTTTGCCCAGGCTAATGGTAATATTGATCTGGGTCCCCTTGGCAACCGCGTCACCGGGGGCAGGATTCTGCTCCAGGATCTGACCCTCCGGGTACACATCGTCATAACGCCATTGGGGGGCATTGAGGATAAAATCATCGCTGATCTGCAGGGTATCGTAACTCTTTCCGAGCAGAGTCGGCACTGTGACCAGCTTATCGCTGTCACCGCTGCCGCCGCCCAAAAGCGTAATTAGAAAGATCACGATCGCCACCAGTGCTACCACAGAGCAGACCACTACTGCAATCGTGGCTACCTTGCTGCGCTCTTCTTCCTCCTCATAATCCCTGCGGCGGGAGGATGCAGCATTACGCCGTTCCTGGGCCGCCCGCTGGGCGTTCTTTTGCACCGACCGTACGGCGCTCATCTGGGCCGCGGTGCGGCGGACAGGCTGCTGCGTACGTTGCTGCGTGCGCTGCCGCGCAGGCATCTGCTGGGCAGCCGCAGTCTTTGCCGCCTGGGTCACAACAGGCGTCGTGTGCAGCTGGGTCACTGCGTCCAGAGGGGGGGTGTGATAGTCAAAGAGCATGCTGGGCAACTTACGGAACTCGTCCATATCATACAGCATGGCCGAAGCGGAGGTATATCTGGCACCGGGGTCATTGGCCATCGCCTTCATAATGATCTGCTCTAAACCGCCGGGAATGTTAGGGTTGAGGGTAGAGGGCATTTTCGCGCCGCCATTGATGTGCTGGATCGCCACCGAAACAGGAGACTCCCCATCATAAGGCGGTCTGCCGGTGATCATTTCATACATCACAACGCCCAAAGAATAGAGGTCGCTGCGGTCGTCTACCCGTCCGCCCTTGGCCTGTTCCGGGGAAATATAATGTACGGAGCCCAGAGCCTCCCTGGTCAGCGTATGGCTTTCGGACATGACCCGGGCAATACCAAAGTCAGCCACCTTAACGCTGCCGTTTTTCAGCACCATCACATTGTGAGGTTTGATATCCCGATGGACGATGCCACGGCTATGGGCATGCTCCAGAGCCTTGCCAATCTGGATGGCAAAGTGGAGCGTTTCCTTCCAGTTCAGCACACCCTTTTTTTCCATGTACTGCTTCAGGCTGATGCCGTCGATCAGCTCCATGACAATGTAATCTGCCTCCTGAAAGGTTGAAACGTCATACACAGAGACTATATTGGGATGGCTGACCATTGCGACAGCCTGTCCTTCCGCATGGAAGCGACGGCGGAACTCTTCATCCTGGCAATAGTCATCCTTCAAAATCTTGATCGCGACCAGCCGGTTTAACGGGTGACACCGCGCTTTATATACAACGGCCATTCCGCTGACACCGATCACTTCCAGGATCTCGTACCGGTTATCCAGCAAACGGCCAATATACTTATCGTTATCCATTACATGAAACTCCTTTCGCAGCCGGACCTTAAATCTGAATCAAAACGCTGGTCACATTGTCCGGCGCTCCCCTGTTCTTGGCGATATCCAGCAGTCGCTGGCAGCACTGTTGCTTGCTGACACCGTGTACCACCTCAAACAGGATTTCCTGGTCGTCCATCATATTGGATAGACCGTCACTGCACAGCAGCAGGCAGTCACCACGCTCCAGCTTATGGTGGAACAGGTCACATTCGGCCACTGTCTCCGTGCCTACCGCACGGGTAATAAAATTCTTTCCCGGATAGGAACGGGCCATCTCAGGTGAAAGGTCACCACGCTCAACCATCATCTGCACCAGGGAATGATCCCGGGTCAGCTGATAAATACCGTTTTTGTCCACGGCGTAGACGCGGCTGTCACCCACATTAACGATGGTAGCTTCCTTTCCCCTTACAAGCACTGCCGCAAGGGTAGTGCCCATACCGTTGAATTCCTCAAACTGTGCCGCCTGGTCATAGACCGTGAAATTGGCAAGCTTAACTGCGCTGCGCAGCATTTGGTTTGCCTTTTCTCTGTCCATGGAGCTGTGATAGCTGCGCTTGATCTCCTGGACAAACACATCCACCGCCAGAGAGCTGGCGATATTACCGGATTTGGCACCGCCCATACCGTCGCACAGCACACACAGAAGTGTGTTGCGGTCAAGCTGTTCGATTTGGTAGGCATCCTGGTTCTGCGTTCTGACACAACCGGGATCCGTCAAGCCCCAGCTTTGCATATGGCACACTCCTTCCTATGATTTTGATTGGTTGTATTTTCTGCGCAGCTGGCCGCAGGAGGCATCGATATCTCCTCCCAGGGTCCTGCGCACCGTGGCTGTGATTCCACCGCTTTCCAGGATCTGCTGGAAAGCAGCAACCGCAGCCTTGCTGCTGGGTTTTAAGGGACTCTCCTCCACGTGGTTTAAGGGGATCAAATTGAAATGGGCAGGCAAGCCCTTGAGCAGCCGAAGCAGCTCCTTGGCATCGGCTTCCCTGTCGTTCACGCCATCGATCATGGCATATTCAAAATGGATCCGGCGGGAGGTAGCCTCATAGTAACGCCGGCAGGCGGCGATCAGCTGCTCAATGGGATAGGCCTTATTGACCGGCATAATGCGGTCACGGATCTCATTATTTGGCCCATGCAGCGAGATCGCCAGAGATATCTGGAGCTTCTTTTGGGCCAACTCGTCGATCTTCGGTACCAGGCCGCAGGTAGACAGGCTGATGTGGCGCATGGAGAGATTCATCCCCTCCTGGCTATTGATCAGCTCCAGAAAACGCAGCACATTGTCGAAATTATCCAGGGGTTCTCCGATCCCCATCAGCACCACCCGAGACACCGGCAGACCGGAATCCAGCTGGGTAAACAGCACTTCATCCAGCATTTCGTAGGGCTCCAGCTTACGAACCAAGCCCCCGATGGTGGAAGCGCAGAAAGCGCAGCCCATACGGCACCCTACCTCCGTAGAGATGCAGACCGTATTGCCGTAATGATAACGCATCAGCACCGTTTCCACACAGTTGCCATCAGAAAGCTGCCATAAGTACTTGATCGTACCATCCCGGGCAGACTCATGTTTGCGCACCACCCGGGGGGGATAGATAGGATAGGCCTGGGAAAGGGTGTCTCGCAGCGCTTTTGGCAGATTGGTCATTTCCTCGTATCTGCCTACGCCCCTATGAAGCCAGGTATAGATCTGCTTGCCCCGGAAGGCAGGCTGTCCCAGCGCTTGGATCGCTGCCGTAAGTTCCGGCAAGGTCATTGATTTGATGTTCATAATGTTCTCCGCATTCGGGCAATGAAGAAACCGTCCGTATCATACTGCCCCGGCACCAAAGCCAGCATTCCACTGGTATTGTCCGGAAAGGGCTCGGGCAGTGGCAGGGGTTCCAGTACAAACTCCGGGTGAAGGGCCAGAAAGCCCTGAACGACGCCCTCATTTTCAGCATACACCAACGTACAGGTGGAATACATCAGCAGTCCGCCGGGTTTTACATACTTTGCCTGCTGCTCCAGGATCTGCAGCTGCAGCTCCGGCAATGCCTGCATCGTATCCGGATCCTTAAAGCGGATATCGGGTTTTTTGCGGATAATACCGTAACCGGAGCAAGGTACATCCGCAATCACCACATCCATCGTCTGTTCCCAGCCTTCATGGGGCTGGGTAGCATCCTGATGGAATACTGAAATTCCGGGCAGCTCCAACCGGTCGGCGCCGCTGCGAATAAGCCTTGTCTTATGTTCATACAGGTCGCAGGCATGGATGCTGCCGCTTCCAGCCAACGCAATAGCAGCAGCAAAGCTTTTGCCGCCGGGAGCTGCACAGCTGTCCAGCACCCGGATTGGCTGGCCCTTCGGCAACTGGGCACAAAGGACACTGAGTTTGGCAGCCGGGTCCTGTACATAGAACAAGCCATCCCGGAAGGAAGGCAGTTTTTCCAGATCACCTGTGCCACTGACGCACAGGCAGTCAGGCATCCAGGCATGGGGGTGGGAATACACGCCTTCTGTTTCTAAGCGTTCCGAAAGCGCCTGTGTGGAAATCTTCAAGGTATTGACCTGAACGGTCATGTCCGGGGTCTCGTTATTGGCTGCCAGCATAGGTTCCAGTGCCTGCACACCTACATAACTTTTCAGCAGCCGGATCAGTTTTCCGGGGTGGCTGTACTTATCCTCCAAGCTAACCGGCTCCCGCAGAGCAGATGCGCTGCGGACTGCATTGCGCAGCACCGCATTGCAAAGGCCGGGTGCAAAACGCTGTTTCGGACAGTACTTTCGCGCCAGCGCCACCGCCTCATTGACGGCAGCCGATTGGGGGATCTTATCCATAAAGCGAAGCTGGTACACACCAAGATGCAGAATATCCCGCAAAATAGGATGCAGATCCTTCAATTTTCCGGTAAGAAGCTGCTTTAAATAGAAATCCAAGCGGTTTCTGTTTTGCAGCACACCGTAGCACAGCCGTGCGGCCAACGCTGCCTCCCGGCGGTCCAGACGATCTCGCTGGATATAGTCTTTTAATATGCCATTGGCCCAGGCCTCCTGCGTGCGGCAGGCGATCAGAGCATTCAAGGCAGTTTCCCGGGCGCCCATATCAGCTTTCCAGAGGGTGTCCCCGGAAATAGTCCGGCGCGGACATCCGTTTGCCGCCCTCAGCTTGCAGCTGCAGCACTTCCACTGCTCCGTCGCCGCAGGCGATCTTCAGGCCCGTCTTCGTCAGACCAAGGATCTGGCCGGGAGCACCGCTGCCATCACTTACGCGAGTGGCATGCACCTTAAACTTCTGTCCCTGCAGCTCCATAGTCGCCACGGGCCAGGGATGAAGACCGCGAACATGGTCATGGACCTGCTTTGCACTCTTCGTCCAGTCGATGGGGCACATGGATTTATCCAGCATGGGCGCAAAGCTTACCTTGCTTTCATCCTGCGGTGTCGCGGAAACGGTGCCACCAGCAAACTGTGCTAGGGTGTCGCTCAGCAGATCGGCTCCCAGGAGTGCAAGACGATCCAACAGTTCCCCTGCAGTCTCGTTCTCGCCGATAGGAGTCTTTGCCACACGGATAATATCGCCTGCGTCCATCTGTGCAGCCATATGCTGGGCAGTTACGCCGGTTTCTTTCTGACCGTCCAGCACTGCCCACTGATAAGGGGCAGAACCGCGGTACTGAGGCAGCAGACTGGCATGGATATTCACGCAGCCCTTGGTAGGAATATCCAGCACCCGCTGGGGCAGGATCCGGCCATAGGCCACCACCGCGCATACATCCGGCTGCAGTGCACGCAGCTGCTCCACAGTTTCGTCGGCGCGGAAATTCTCAGGCTGGAATACCGGGATATTCCTTGCCAGCGCGACCTCCTTCACAGGAGACGCGACAAGCTTCATGCCACGGCCCTTAGGACGGTCCGGCTGGGTATAGACACCGACGACTTCAAAGCCATCGGCTAAAATCTTTTTTAGACAGGTCGCCGCAATATCCGGCGTACCCATGAAAACAACACGCATCGGTGTTCCTCCCACGTTTTATTCGTCCGCTTCCAATTCCTCATCCGTTAGGAAGCGCTCCATGACCTGGGTATAGAGGATACCGTCCAGATGATCCAGCTCATGGCAGAAGCACCGGGCGATCAGCTCTTCCCCCTCGGCCTCAAACCAATCACCGTACCGGTCCTGGGCCTTGACAGTAGCGTAATACGGACGCTTTACCAGGCCGTAACGGCCGGGAACGCTCAAGCAGCCCTCCGGGCCCTCCTGCTCGCCATCGGTGGAGATCAGCTCCGGATTGACCAGCTCCAAAATCTCTTCGCCCGTATCTACGACCACCACCCGGCGCAGGATGCCTACCTGAGGTGCGGCAAGGCCCACACCGCCGGAATCGACAAGGGTCTCCCGCATGTCATCGATCAGCTTGTGCAGCTTTTTATCAAAGGACGTAACCGGCTTGCATACCTTATGCAGGGCACTTTCCTTATCGGTTAATATCTTTCGCAGTCCCATTATACTCCCTCTTTCTAGTCGAATCCGTTCACATCCGCGAAGCAAGCGATCCCACGGTTGGATTTATCTGCGGCAAACTGGCGCATCAGATGGGCCAACAGCTGGCGCAGAGGCTTATCCATGCGGCATCGCAGCATCAAGCGGTAACGGAAATGGTAATTGATCTTTGGTACCGGGCACGGCGCAGGGCCAAGTACACTGCTGCCTTGCTGCCGGTAAGGCTCCTGGCCCAGGCAGTGCAGCAAGCTGTCGCGTAGCTTAACGGCGCTGCGCAGAACCGCCGCCTCATCCAGGCCAGTAATCGTAATGCAGGTCAGATCCGCAAAGGGCGGCACATTCTGCAGCTTCCGCAGACCGATCTCCAGATCATAAAAACCGTCATAATCCTGCTGGGCTGCCAGGCCGATGACCTTATGGTTAGGGACCAGTGTTTGGATCATAGCGCAACCGGCTTCCTCTCCCCGACCTGCACGGCCTACTACCTGGGTGATCATATTGAAGGTAGTTTCCGCACCACGGTAACTATCCACATACAGCCCCAGGTCCGCATCCAGCACACCAACCAGTGTCACATTTGGAATATTTAAGCCCTTGGCCACCATCTGCGTGCCCACCAGGACCGGAATTTTTTCCTTCTGAAAGCGATCCAGGATCTTTTCATGGGTGTTCACCGCGCTAACGGTATCAGCATCCATACGGATAGTGGGCATATCAGGAAATAGGTCTAAAAGCTCCTGCTGGATCTTTTGGGTACCCGTGCCGGCTCGCTTTAAATGGCCGCCGCAGACAGGACAGCACACCGGGACCGGCTGAGAAAAACCGCAGTAATGACACATCAAGCGCTCATTGGCGCTGTGATAGGTCAGTCTTGCGCTGCATCTGGGACACTGAGGCGCGGAAGAACAATCCACACAGATCAGTGCCCGGCTATTACCACGGCGGTTCAAAAACAGGATCGTCTGCTGCCCGGCACCATGGGTGCGGCGGATCGCATCCAACAGCGGAATACTGACAGAAAGATCATTTCCATCCTTCAATTCTTCCCGCATATCCACGATCTCAACCGACGGCAGAGCTCTTCCGTTATACCGGCCGCGCAGCACATACAGCGAGATCTCCCCTTGCTTTGCCCGGTACATAGTCTCCACCGATGGGGTAGCCGATCCAAACAGCACTAAGGCATGTTCCTTGATTCCGCGCCACTGCGCCACTTCTTTGGCACAATAGCGGGGGGTATTTTCTGATTTATAGGAATGCTCCTGCTCTTCATCCAGGATCATCAATCCCAGATCAGGGCAAGGCGCAAATACGGCAGAACGTGTTCCAACGACGACGCGGGCATCCCCGGCGCGGACACGCTTCCATTGGTCATAGCGCTCTGCAGCGGGAAGACTGCTATGCAGCACCGCTACAGTCTGGCCAAAATAACCGGAAAGCAATCCCAACAGCTGCGGGGTGAGGGCGATCTCCGGAACCAATAAGACAGCGGATTTTCCCATATCCAGGCAGCTTTGAATCAGCTTCAGGTACACAGCGGTTTTACCGGAGCCTGTTACACCATACAGCAGTGCCGCACCCGGCGTACTCCCATGCAGCTGGGCATCCAACCCTTCAAAGGCAACCTGCTGGGCCTCGTTCAGTACCAGCGGTCCTTCCGGTTTGACCGGTACGATCTGCCGGCAGCGAAGAACTTCTTTTTCCGTAAGAGTCAAATATCCCAGGGATTCCAAACGTTTCACAGTCTGCACACCGGCACCTGTGTAGTAGCAAAGCTCCTTGACACTGACACATCCTACCGCGCACAGAGCTTCCAGCACCGACCGTTGCATGGCAGCCGATTTGGGTCTGGAAGCTGCATAGGCCATGGCCTCCTCTGCGGAAACTGCCAGCGTTGCCAGCTTTTCAGTCTTGTCCAGCGTCCGGCGGCGGTAGTCTTTCCGGCAAGTGATCCATTTTTTCTGAAGCAGATAGCGGATCGCTTTATCGAAGGCCTCTTCATCCGGTACAGTTTGCCGGAGGACAGACTCCTCCGCTTCCGCCCCCAGCGCCTCCAGCTGCTGCAGCAGCTTTTGAGCATCCTTCTGACGGATCATGGTCTGTTTCCAGGAAGTATCCTCTGTCAAAGCAAAGGAAGCACTGCTCTGAAACCAAAGCGATGCGGGCAGCATAGCCCGGGCCGCATCATAGAAGCTGCAAAAGTACCGCTCGCGCAGAAACGCTGCCAGACGCAGCATCCGTCCATCCAGCATAGGCTCGGCATCCAGGATCTGGGCAAGGGGCTTTAAGCCCTCTTCCTCTCCCTGGTAAAGCTCCAGAACGATCCCTTCGCTGGGCCGATTACCACGGCCAAAGGGCACGATGACCCGCACGCCGGGAACCGGGTGCAGGGTCGTGGGGATCCGATAGGAATAGGGCTTGTCTATGGCAAAGCCGGCCGCGGCAACGGCAACTTTTGCGATCATACAGGCCCTCTCCTCTCTCTTAGTTCTTGTATTCGTCCTTTACGCTGGCGGTGAGCTTGCCCTCAGCAACCTCGCGGATGGCCAATGTCACGGGCTTATCCGTCAGCTCTTCCTGGAAAGCCTCTGCCTCAGCGGCGATCTGGCGAGCCCGGTGGGCCACCACATTCACCAGCAGGTAACGGCTGTCCACATTCTTCAGCATATCAGCAACAGGGGGGTAAAGCATAACAAAATTCCTCCAAAATTAAGTTTCATCCGCCACATGGGCGATAATATTCAGTATTTCCGCTGCGCAGCGTTCTACACTGTCATTGACGACCACATGGTCATACCAGCTTTGCTGCTCCAGCTCCCACTTGGCCCGTTCCAGACGCAGGGCGATTTGATCTTCAGCCGTATCGCCCCGCCCCCGGAGTCGCTGTTCCAGTTCCTCCCAGGAAGGCGCCGTGATAAAGATCAGCGTCGCATCGGCACGCTTGCTGCGCACATTCTTTGCGCCAACAGGCTCAATATCCAGAATCACGCTGCCGTGCTCCAGCTTGTCTTCCAGCTGGCCCACAGGCGTACCGTAATAGTTTTTATTGTGATTATCATACTCCAGGAAGGCGTTCTCGCGGATCATGGTCTCAAACTGATCTTTGGTCACGAAGTAGTAATGTACACCGTCCTGTTCACCGGGACGTGGCTCACGGGTCGTTGCGGACACAGAAAATGACAGATCCTTTCTGGCCTGCATGACGCGGCTCAGCACCGTGCTTTTTCCGACACCGGAGGCACCGGAGATAACAAACAGTTTTCCTTTGCTCACAGCGTTTCCTCCTCAGCAGAGTTGCCTTCTTTGCCTGCCCATCGGCTGTTTAATATATCCGGCGTCATAGCGGACAGGATCACATGGTCCGTGTCCATCAGGATCACCGACTTGGTCTTGCGGCCATAGGAAGCATCGACGAGCATGCTCCGCTCCTTCGCCTCCTGGACCACCCGTTTAATGGGGGCGGAATCCGGGTCCATGATCGCCAGAACACGTCCGGCAGCAACCAAGCTGCCAAATCCGATATTGATCAGCTTCATAGTTACCTCTTATTCAATGTTCTGGGTCTGCTCGCGGATCTTTTCCAGCTCTGCCTTGATATCCACTACGATCCGGGCAAGACGCACATCCGTGCATTTGGAGCCGGTGGTATTGGCCTCGCGATTCATTTCCTGCAGCAGGAAATCCAGCTTTCTGCCAATGGCACCGCCGCCGTCGAGCATGGATACCATCTGATCCAGATGACTGCGCAGGCGTACAGTCTCTTCATCCACAGCCACCTTGTCCGCAAAGATCGCAGCCTCTGTCAGAATGCGACTTTCGTCGATGGCAGTATTCTCAAGAACCTCCCGCAGCTTGTTTTCCAGACGGGTACGGTAATCGATCACTGTCTGGCTGTTGCCCTGCTCCACCTGCTCCACAAGCTCCAGAATAGTCTGGCGGCGGTTGCGCAGATCCCGGTCCAGCGCAGCGCCTTCCGTCTGGCGCATGGCATTGTAGTTTTCCAGAGCAGCAGCAGTCACCTGCAGCAGATCCTGCCGCAGCTGGTCTTCATCCGCTTCCTTTTTCTCAATAGAAAACACGTCCGGGAGCCTGGAAACGGTAGAAACGCTGATATCATCCCGCACGCCGAAGTCATCGACCATCTGGCGCATAGCATCCAGGTAGCCCTGCAGCACTGCCCCATTCAGCTTGACGGTCACATCCTCCTCCGCTTCTGAACGGAGGGAAATGAAAACATCCACCTTACCCCTGGAAACCACGGCTTTTACCGCCTGCTTCACGGCTTCCTCCGCAAAGGACAACATCCGGGGCAGACGCACGGAGCAATCCAGATAACGGTTGTTTACCGAACGGATCTCTACGGTATATTCCCTACCGTTTACCGTTTCTACGGCACGGCCATAGCCGGTCATACTCTTAATCAAGGCACTTACTCCTTTATTCAGAATTCCTGTGTTCCCATCCGGGCGAAGCCTGAGATGGTATACACGGTCTTTTGCTTTTTGACGACCCTCCGGTCATAGAGAATGCTGCCGGCAATGCTCAGAGCGAAAGCAAGGCAGCCCAGAGCCGCTCCACGGTCCCAGAGTAAGGCACCAAGCAGATACCCCAGGAAAAACAGCAGTAGCGGAAGCAGATACATGACAGCAGCCGCCCTCAGCACCGGCGCGGACTCTGCGTTCAGCAGCACCAGATCCCCTTCCCTGGCCCCGATAGGATTTTGGGCCGTAAGGATCATCGTCTCCTGGGCCGCGCCGCAGCCGGAGCACTGATGGCAATCACCGGAGCATGCACTCTGGCGAATATGGACCACCTGGGCAGTTCCGTCATCTGCAACGCTCAGCACTTTCACACGCTGGGTCATGCCGCCCGATCCTCCAGCAGATCCCGCAAGGTTGCATTCACCGAGTAGGTACCCAGCACACCGACCTCCGGGAATCTGTCGCTGATCTGAATGGTAACCTTGACAGTGGAAGTACCGACTACCGCATTTGTAAAGTCCACCTCTACCGTAATGTCTTCCGGCGTCATGGCTGCGATCTTGGATCTGGGGCCACGGACCTTGACTGTCAGCATTTGATTTAAGATCTCCGCCTCCATGCCCTCCGGTACATTCAGAGCAGTAAACTGCGTCACCGTAAAGTCTTTCATCAGCAGATCCGGGAATTCTACCGTCACATCGACCTGCGGGATCAAAGACACATTGTCTACGCCTGCAGGGAGCACCACATCAAAGGACAGTTTGGTACTCTTCGTCAAGGTACCCAGATCGATGGTGCCCAGGTCGATCTCATGGATCGTCATCAAGGTCTCCTTACTGCCGGCAATACGGATCCGATCTGCGCTGTAGGTAAGTTTGGTATTGGCCGCATCTGCGCCGCCGCCGGGGATCAGGATCACATTCACAGGTACGTACTTCATAAACTGGATGGGCATAGTAACGGTAACCTCTGCCACATCTGTCACTACCGTAGAAGCATCCACAGGCTCTCCGTCCGCATTGCACAAGGAAAAGCGGCAGCTCTGCTCAAAGGTTTCCGTCTTGCCCGAAAGATCCACCTCGATCCGCGCCTGGGTGATCTGATTGATCACACTGGCAGGCCCGGTAATGGAAACCTCCGGGTAATCCAGTACAGCTGCATCGGTCTTGGCCCGGTAGTTCACAGCCACGGAACCGGTATAGGTCATTTCTACCGGGACCTTCTTGGTGATCTTCTGCTCTACGGTCACCTTGATCCGGCTGGGAGAGCGACTCATTTCCGTAAAGGCACCGTTTGGCACATCACCGGGATACAGAATACTATAGCTCAAATTGTGGCTGCCCGGATCGTAGATCTTGGTTAGGTCGGCAATAATGGTCACATTGCCGCTATTGACCTTATTTAGGTCCGTACGGTTACCGTAAAGCTGCAGATTGATCTTGTAGGAATCCTCTGAAACCAGGACCAGGCCGCGCTCATCCAGGATCGACTCACCCTGGAGCACCACAGGAATATTATACAGCGTAGCTTCCGACTCGGGGCTGACAACGGTAACCACATACAGCCACAGCACAATGGCGATGAATGCGCTGAGAATGATCATGAAGGGTTTATTTTTCCACATGGCTGCCGTCCTCCTTTCCATGCTTGCGCAGCTTCTGCCGCAGACGGAGAACCAGGTTTTCTTCCGTACGTTCTTCCTCCTTGCAAAGCTCATGGCGCAGCAGACGCTCCAGGGTCTGGGGTGCCAGGTGACGCTTGAGCATACCGCCTACGGCCACAGATATGGCGCCGGTCTCCTCAGAGACGATCACCACTACCGCATCGGAAGCTTCGCTCATACCCACGCCTGCCCGGTGCCGTGTGCCCAGGTCGGCGCTGAGGCGCTTGCTGTCGGAAAGAGGCAGCACACAGCCCGCTGCAGCCACACGGCCCGCACGGATGATCATAGCACCGTCATGTAAGGATGCCTTGGGGAAGAAAATATTACGCAGCAGCTGCTCGGAGACCTGGCCGTCAATGACGGTGCCGGTCTTCATATAGTCGTCCAGGCGGCTGTCGCGCTCAAATACGATCAGCGCGCCTACCCGCTCCTGGCTCATGATCTCACAGGCCATGACCGTCTGGGAAATGATAGGATCCATATCCTGCTCACGTTTGGAGATGCCCAGCAGCTTCTGGACACGCAGGTTGCTGATATGGTCCAGCATCCGACGCAGCTCCGGCTGGTACAGGATCACAATCGCGATCAGACCGACGGCCAGCAGTTGGTCGATGAGGAAATTCAGCGTATGCAGCTTGATAACTTCCTCCGTGACCCAGGAAAGCACCAGGATCGCGCCAACCACCACAGCCACTCTGGCCGCTCCGGAGGAGCGGATCATAGGCAATAATTTATATATCAAGAAAGCGACCAGAATGATGTCCAGATAATCCGTCCACTCCATCTTGAGCAGCTGCTGATATAGGTTCTGTACATACTCCATCGTGCACCTGACCTCTTTTCTATATCCTTTGTTTCGGTTTCTGCGCGATCCGCATATAAACCCGATTATCTATTCTATTATAGCGGATCGGCCTACAGATAGCAATAGAAAAAGAAAAAATTTTACACACTTCCGGCTGCGATTTCTGCCGCCGCACGCAAAAATTCACGGCTCTGCCGTATACATGCAGTGTAACCAAAGCTCAGCCGAACGGTACCGGTGTCCAACGTCCCAGTGCTCTCATGGGCCAGAGGCGCACAATGCAGACCTGCCCGAAGCGCAATCCCGCGGTCTGCCATAGCAGCCGCATATTCTTCACAGTCACAGTTTGGTACGAATGACACCACACCGGACTGATGCCTTCCCTGGAACACCCGCATTCCCAGCTTTTCCAGCTGCGACGCACAATGGACCGCCTGTAGCCGCTCCCTGGTACCGATAGCTTCTACCCCAATTTTCTGCACATACCGGATCCCGGCACTCAATCCGGCAATACCCGGCACATTCAGCGTACCCGCTTCCAACCGTTCCGGCAGATCCCGGGGCATGGTCTGCTGCACAGACATACTGCCGGTGCCGCCGTAAAGCAGCGGCTCAGGGTCCGCTGCGCACAAAAGGATCCCCGTGCCCTGAGGACCCAGAAGACCCTTATGCCCCGGCATAGCGATAAAATCCGCACCCAGCTTGGAAAAGGAGATCGGGATACTGCCTGCACTTTGGGCCGCATCGATCATAAACGGCACGCCGTATCTGCGGCACAGGGCTGCCATCTCCCCTACAGGCAGGACATAACCGAACACATTAGATACATGGGTAAATACTGCTGCATCCTGTCCTTTTCTTAAGGCTTGCTCCCAGGCTTTCAGCGTATCGTCCCAATCAAAGAGCTTCCTTCCCGCCACTGTGATCCGGGCTCCCAGTGCGTGCAGGGGTCGGGTGACTGCGTTATGCTCAAAACCGGAGATCACCACCCGGCTGCCCGGCTGCACCAGTGTCCGAATGGCGATGTTCAGACCGTGGGTGCAGCTGCCGGTGAGCACCACCTGCTCGGGAGCGCAGTCAAACAGCCTACCGGCTACTTCCCGGCAGCCATACACCGTTCTTGCCGCTTCCATTGCCGCTCTGTAACCGCCCCGTCCGGGATTGGCACAGCGGTCCAGTGCCTGCCGCACCGCCGTTTTCACCGTTTCCGGCTTGGGGTATGAGGTTGCGCCACTATCCAAATAGATCATAACGCCGTTTCCTCGATGGTACCGTTCTCCCGTTTCAGATAGATCCTGCGGTAAAGCACTTGCTCCCGGCGCAGCGCCGCTGCCGCTTCCGCCCCCCGCAAATAGGGCACGCGCAAGCAATAGCCACAGCCCTGGGCCTCCATCCATTTAGGTGTACGCTGCAATGAGCAAGGAATCCCTGCACGGATCAAGACCGACTCTCCCCGCTGCGCAAAGGTCACAGACCGAAATGTCACATAATATACTTTCATATCGAAAACCTCCCGGGCCAGCCTATGCCCGGGAGGTCGAAAGTGTTCATTTTTTGTTTTTGCTTTTATTCATGCATTTCCAGATTCCCCAGCCCAGCATGGTTCCGGGCAAATTTAAAATCAGATCATCGATATCGCAGCTGCCCAACAGCGTGATGATCTGCAGCAGTTCCACCAGGCATATGATCCCAATACTACAAAGCAGCATCCGCCAAAAGCTACCCATCGGACGGAACAGCGCTCCCAGGAAAAATCCCAGGGGCACAAACATAACCACGTTGCCTACCAGATTGATGACCGCCTCACGCCGCATCTGCGGATCTGCGGAATTTTTCAGAACCCACAGGTAACTGCCTATGGTATGCCCTGGCTTCAGACTGATCTTCTCCAGCATCTGCTGGACCTGGGCAAATGCCAGTTCTCCTTGAAACCGCTGGCCGAACAAAAGCCAAAGCATCAGCCCCACATAGAGCAAAAAGAGGAACCGCAAGAATATCCGATTCTTATTTTTCATCCAGCAAGCACACCGCATGGCAGGCCATGCCCTCTCCGGTTCCGGTAAAGCCCAGCTTTTCTTCCGTAGTTGCCTTCACATTCACGCAGTTTCGCTCTACATTCAGATCTGACGCTATATTTTCCATCATCCGGGGAATATATTCTTTCAGCTTCGGCCTTTGAGCGATCATAGTCACATCCACATTACACACGCAGAAGCCCGCCGCATCCAGCTTTTTCTTCACCTCTCGCAGCAGCGCGCGGGAGTCCGCTCCCTTGTAGCGCATATCTGTATCCGGGAAATGGAATCCAATGTCCCGCAGGGCCGCAGCTCCCAGAAGAGCATCCATCACCGCATGCAGCAGTACATCCGCATCGGAGTGTCCATCCAGTCCCAGCTCCCAGGGGATCTCCACACCTCCCAGGATCAGCTTTCTTCCCGGCACCAAACGGTGTACATCATAGCCGTGTCCGATCCTCATGTTCTGTCCTCCAGCAACATATTGGCGATCCTCAGATCCATAGGCGTCGTCACCTTCAAATTTCGCTCATCGCCCTCCACGATCTTGACCTTAAAGCCCATTCGCTCCACAGCGGAGCAATCGTCTGTGATCTCTGCGCCATCTTGATAAGCTTTTTTCAGAGCGCCCCGCAGCAGGTCAAAATCAAATACCTGGGGGGTCTGTACTGCCTGGAGCTGCTTGCGCTCCGGCGTATCCATGACCACGCCGCCGGTGACGACCTTGATGGTATCCTTCACAGGGATAGCAGGCGCTGCTGCGCCATAGCTATTGGCAGCCCGCACTGCCCTGTCGATCACCTGCCAGGAGATCAAGGGCCTGGCTCCGTCATGGATGGCTGCCAGTTTGACTTTGGATGACAACGCATTGAGTCCCCGGTTTACGGATTCCGGGCGGCTGCCGCCTCCTGCTACCACTGCGGTCACCTTGGAAAAAGGCGCGCACAGACTCATGATCGGCACGATCAGATCCGGTCTGGTCACCACCACGATCTCCCGGATGGCATCACACTCCTGAAATGCACGGACGGAGTGGATCACCATGGGCACGCCTCCCAGTGGCTCCATCACTTTGTCGATGCCTCCCATGCGGGAAGCGGTACCCGCAGCCACGATCACCGCACCGCAGTATTTCAGCTTCAGCAGCTTTCTGGCCTGTTTGGTTACAGGAGAAATATCCATACTTATAGCTCCAATACAATTTTTTTAAAGAAAGCGCCCCGAACCGCGAAATTTTTAAACTGGTCAAAAGCCGCACTGGCCGGACTCATCAAAACGATATCTCCGCTCTGCGCCCCGGCTGCAGCCCCACGGACTGCGGTCTCAAAATCCCCGCAGTCCACGATCTCCGGCTGTGCCAGATCCTTGCAAGCTTCCACAGCCTTCCGGATGGCTCCGGCAGTAGCACCGTTGAGATAGAGCTTCTTCACATGCCGGCAGATCTCCGGACCCAGCACATCATAGGGAATGTGCTTATCATAGCCTCCCGCGATCAAGATCACCTTTTCCGTAAAGCTGCGCAGCCCCGCTACAGTACGGCTGGGAGAGGAGGCAATGGAATCGTTGTAGAACCGGACGCCATCTTTCACCCGAACCAACTCGATCCGGTGCTCTACACCGCCAAAGGTCCTCGCCACATGGCGGATGGCGTCATCAGAAGCCAAGCCCTCCACGGCCAGGATCGCTGCCATGTAGTTTTCGATATTATGAACACCGGGCAGCAAAATATCCCCTGTTTCCAGCACCGGCGTATCATCACGGTATAGGGTATCCCCCTTGAGCCATACACCATGGGTCCGGCCTTTCCGGGAAAAACGCCGGGTGGTGCCGATGCCCTGGAAAGAATCCGTAATGGAGTTATCTGCATTCAGGATCAGGCGATCTGCTGCCGTCTGATAGCGGAATATATTCTGTTTTGCCCATACATATTCGTCCATATCCTTGTGGACATCCAGATGATTGGGTGCCAAATTCGTCACCACCGCCACCTGGGGGCTAAAATGCATATCCATCAGCTGGAAGGAGCTCAGCTCCACCACCGCCACATCCGTTTCCTGCATTTGCGGAACCAAAGGCAGCAGCGGAGTCCCGATATTGCCGCCCAGCCAGACCCGTTTTCCTTCCGCCTTCAGCATCTCGGAGATCAGAGTAGTGGTAGTGGTCTTGCCGTCCGACCCCGTGACCGCCAGGATCTTGCAGGGGCATACCCGGAAGAAGGCCTCCATCTCGGAAGTTACCTCCGTCCCGCTCTGCCGCAGTGTTTCCAGGGCGGGGTTACCGGGATGCATGCCCGGTGTGCGGAACGCCAAGTCAGCCTTCAGGTCATTCAGATAGTCCTCTCCCACCTTCAGCTTACAGCCCTGGCTCCGCAGCTGCAGCAGCTCTTCATCCAACTGATCTTCGGGTGTCTTGTCGCAGCCGGTCACATCGCAGCCAAAGCTCAGCAGCAGCCGAACCAACGGTCGGTTACTGACACCCAAACCCAAAACAGCAATTTTCTTTTCCCTCAAAGAGGAGAAGTACGCGTTAAACTCCATGTGCATTCCGTCACACCTCAATCTTGAAAACGCTCCCAGTATACATCCTGCCAGGCTTCCGTATCAAATACCCGGCGGATCGCGTCACACATAATGGTCAGCTTCTGCGCGATGGCAGGTGATTTCACCAATTCCTCCGCATAACTGCTGCACATCACATACTCCATCAGCCTTGCCCGATCTTCATAGGCATTGGTCTTGCCGTAGGCATCTACAAAATAAACGCGGTTGATGTTATCCTCCTCGAAGAAGGTATATTCCACATCTTCTCTGTAGCTGGCAGAGGTATTGTAGGAATAGGCAAATTCCTCCGGGTTGCAGGGATCCCAGACCTCCGGCAGCAGCAGGCCGGGCGTGATATCATTCAGCCGGTTCTCTGTAGCGTGCCAGATCTCGTGGCAGTATGTATTATAAACCTCACCGGAGTCCAGATCCACCGCGATGGTATACCAGGGATACATCTCATAGCAAAGGCCGATCACGCCCCGCTCATCGCCGCTGAAGCTTTCCACCAGCAGGATCAGCAGACCGTGCTCCCCTGCTTCATCCTGAAACTGGGTAAAGAAATCCGCAGGATACAGTGCCAAAGCTTTATCCAGGATCTCCAAGGCCTCCCGGATCGCCCCGGCTTCGTCATCCATCTCTGCCTGATCGGTAGTGATGATCTCCATGCCGCTGGCACTCAAGGCCGAGGTACACTGGTTGGACAGCAGCACGGTCACACCGTATTTCTCACCCAGATCATCCGCCTGGGTACGCAGCTGCAACAGCTCCTCCGGCAAATTCAAGTTATCCTGTGCCTGTTGATGCAGTGTGATCACGATCTGGTCCACCAGCTCCGTTTTGACATCAGCCGGTTCCGCAGCAGGCCGGAATTCCAGCTTCTCCGGGCAGATGATATAGGGCTGGAACCCACGGCGGGTCACGGAAATACCCAGCAAATTGCCGTCCGGCAGTGCAAACAGTTCCTTAAGTCTCGCCTTTTCCATAGGCTCCATCAAAGAGCAGACTTCCAGCTGCTCGCCAAGGCGGTAGAGTTCCAATCCCGCTGCCTTGGTGTTACTCTCCGGGTCATACTTTATTTTGAAGCAGTAGTTCGTGCCGGAAATATGCCAGGTATTATAGTCTTTATCATTATGCAGGAACTCGGGATATGTGTAGATGTTCCCTGTATTCCAGTCGGCATAGACGATGCCGGAGCGGAATTCATCCACTGCTTCCCCGGTCATGCAAACACCGTCCATTGCCATAGTTCCCTCGCTGGAGGTGTATTGCAGCATGACACACGCCATTGTCTCCAAATCCACGCCGAACAGGCAGCCGTCAGACGAATAAACATCCGCAGTACCCCGGACAATCAGAACATCCCGCCGGAAATCATAGCCCACCAGTGCGGTGACCGGCAGCGCAGGATCCAGGACCACTTCATTGTCAGCCCCGGTTTCTATTTGCATAGAGCGAAGCTGGGAACCCCAAATATAATAATATGTCTGCAGATCCGGCAGAAGAATTCCATTAACACTGGGTACCTGGAATTGCAGCACCACATTCATCTTGCTATCAAACACCGTGGCTGCCTTTGCCTGAGCGTTCAGAAGCACCAGATAACCCTCGCAATGGCCTTTCATCGGTGTCAGCTCGCCATCCAGCGCCGTATCTGCCAGCAGCGTGTCCGTATACAGGTCCAGCACCTGCACAAAGGTCTGCATTGTGCCGCCCTTGGATTCTACGGTCACAAAGGCCGCAGTCCGGCCATCGATGACGCAGGTGGTGGGTGCCTCCTGGGCCTGCCGGAAGGACAGCTGATTCACTGCCTGCAGCTCGATCTCCGGAACCGTAGTAGTAGGCTCAGCGGTAGGTTCCGTTGTAGGGGCAGCGGTGGGAACAGTCGTTTGGTCCGTCTGTCCTCCGGTCTGCACGCAGCCCGCTAAAATCACTGCGATCAGCACGCAGCAAAGGATCTGTCTGAGTTTCATTGCAAATGCTCCCTTCTTTATCTGTCTGGTATATAGTATAGCCTGTTAAAAAAGAATTTGCAAGATATTTGACAATCCGCTTTCCTTGCAGTACAATATTTCTTGCGACCGGGTCGGACAGCCGCGCGCGGATGCTGAAAAGCACCGTGTGAGGAAAGTCCGGGCTCCGCAGGGCAAGGATAACGGGTAACGCCCGCCGGGGGTGACCCCAGGACAAGTGCAACAGAGATATACCGCTGAGTTGGCTCAGTCCGCCTCAGCAAGGGTGAAAAGGTGCGGTAAGAGCGCACCCGGCCCATGGAGACATGGGTTTTACGATGTAAACTCTATCCGGAGCAACACCGTGTGTGGGACAATAGGCTCGCCCGGCCGTCCCCAAGAGGTGGCTGGAACCCGGGAGCAATCCCGGGTCTAGATAGATGGCTGTCAAGACAGAACCCGGCTTACAGACCCGGTCGCACCAAGAAAGCACCGCCGTGACGGCGGTGCTTTTTCTATTCCATTAACGTTGTTTCCGAAAGGGAATGCAACCCAAAAAGCTAACTGCGGTAT
>JAZUQE010000178.1:0-6030 GCA_045605575.1 Faecousia sp.
CCCCCAACGCCCCCTATCCCCTCTCTGGGAGGAAATGGAGAGAATGGGCTGTACGCTCTGCCGGCCTACCGAAAGCACTATCCGCTGCTGCGGAAAGCTGAAAACTGGCGATTATCGTATCGCTGGCGGTGTATCCAGTCAGTTTATCACCGGGCTTCTCTTTGCCACTGCGCTGCTGGATGGAGAAAGTCAAATCTGCATTACCGGCACCTTAGAATCCAAACCTTATATAGATTTGACGCAGCAGGCTTTGGCTTTATTTGAAGCTCCCAATTTCCACTCTCCCGGCTATATGGAAGTCGAAGGCGATTGGAGCAACGGTGCCTTCTTCTTGGCTGCCCGGATGCTTGGCAGCGAGCTTTCCATTACCGGACTGAATTCCGAATCCGTACAGGGAGATCGGGCCGTTTTGGATATCTTGCAGCAACTGGCTTCTGGCGTACCGACGGTATCGGCCCGGGATATTCCTGATCTGGTGCCCATTTTGGCGGTGGTTGCTGCGCTGAAGCACGGCGCTGTTTTCACGGATATCCACCGCTTGCGGATCAAGGAGTCCGATCGGGTCGCTTCCACCATTGCCATGCTGTCCAGCCTCGGCGGTAAAGCAGTATCTGACGAAAATACACTGACCGTATATGGTACCGGTCTTTTAGGCGGTACTGTGGATGCGGTGAACGATCACCGCATTGCTATGGCCGCTGCCATCGCTGCAACGGCCTGCCAAACAGACGTGACGATCCTTGGTGCGGAATGCGTCCAAAAATCTTATCCCCAGTTCTGGGCTGAATACGCCCGGTTAGGAGGAACCTATGAGCAGCACTTTCGGTGAAAACTTAAAACTCTCCATTTTCGGGCAGTCCCACGGCCCTGCCATCGGTATGACGCTGGATGGTGTTCCGGCTGGTCTTCCGGTCGACTTGGAACAGCTTCAGCAGTTTCTCAATCGGCGTGCACCCGGTCGAAACGATTGGTCTACGCCGCGCAAAGAGGAAGACCGTCCTGAATTCTTAGGCGGTATGCTGGATGGCTTTACCTGTGGCGCTCCCATCGCCGCCGTGATCTACAATAAGAACACCCGCTCCGGAGATTACAGCGATCTAAAGGACTGTCCCCGACCCGGTCATGCGGACTATACGGCACAAATGAAATACGGCGGTTTCCAGGACGCAGCGGGAGGCGGCCATTTCTCCGGTCGCTTAACAGCCCCGCTGTGCATTGCCGGTGGCTTGTGCAAACAATGGTTGGAGCAGATCGGCATTCGGATCGGTGCTCATATTACGCAAATCGGCTCCGTAAGGTCGCAGGACTTTGATCCCTTGCAGCCTCAGCTGGATCAAGTAGGCCGCATTTTTCCTACCTTGACATCGGAATCCGCAGAGAAAATGCAGGCGCTTATCGCCCAAACCCGGTCAAAGGGCGACAGTATTGGCGGGCGCATCGAATGCGCCATTACAGGAGTTCCTTCCGGGATCGGTGAACCTATGTTTTGCGGTGTGGAAGGTAAACTGGCGCAGATCCTTTACGGAATTCCGGCTGTCAAAGCTGTCAGCTTTGGTGTCGGGGAAACCTTTGCCGAACTGTACGGCAGCGAAAGCAATGACAGCTATGGAATACGAAACGGCGTAGTCCAGCCGATCACAAACCAATGTGGCGGTATCCTTGGTGGAATTACCAATGGTATGCCCGTTCTGTTCCATGTGACTATAAAGCCAACCCCTTCCATTGCCGCAGCTCAACAAACGGTCAATCTGAACACAGGAACCGTAACATCTATGCAGGTAAAGGGCCGTCACGATCCCTGCATTGTCCCCAGAGCCGTACCGGTTATAGAAGCTGCCGCAGCCATCGCCATTTATGACCTGATCCTGGGAAATACCCAGACCACAAGGAGGAAATATTAATGGATCTTTCCGAACTTCGCATGCAAATCGATAGCATAGATGATCAGCTCGTCAAGCTGTTCTGCCAACGAATGGACATTGCTGCCCAGATCGCAGGGTACAAAAAAGAGAATAACCTTCCCATCTATGTGCCTTCCAGAGAGCGTGAAAAGCTGGTGGATGTCGCCCAGAAGTCCGGTCCGGAGATGGATAACTACACCCGCGTGCTCTACTCCATGCTTTTTGAACTGAGCCGAAGCTACCAGAGCAAACGTACCGCCACCTCCAGCGCACTTCATGATCGCATCGCCCAGGCCATTGCATCCACGCCACAGCTCTTCCCCCGCTCGCCGATGGTAGCCTGCCAAGGTGTGGAAGGTGCTTATTCCCAGATCGCCTGTGAGAAGATCTTCAAAGCCCCCTTCATTATGTATTTCAAGAACTTTGAAGGCGTATTCAATGCCATTGATCAGGGCCTTTGCCAATACGGCATCCTGCCCATCGAAAATTCCACCGCTGGCTCCGTCAATAAGGTCTATGACCTGATGATCAAGCACAACTTTTCCATTATTCGCACATTCCGGCTGAAAGTAGACCACAATCTGCTTGCCAACTCCGGTGCAACGCTGGAAGGTATCCGGGAGATCTATTCCCATGAGCAAGCCATCAGTCAGTGTTCCGGCTTCCTGGGTAAGCTCAGCGGCGTAAAAATCATCCCTGTGGAAAACACCGCCGTTGCCGCAAAAATGGTAGCCCAGTCCGGACGGACGGATATCGCAGCCATTTCCAGCCGCTCCTGCGGTGAACTCTACAGCCTTGCAAATCTCTCGTCCTCCATTCAGGACAAAGGGAACAACCAGACGCGTTTCATTTGTATTTCCAAAAATCTGGAGGTCTATCCCGGCTCGGACAAGACCAGCATCATGATGATCCTGCCTCATAAGCCCGGTGCCCTGTATCGGGTGCTGGCAAGAATGTATGTGCTGGGCATCAATGTGACCAAGCTGGAATCCCGCCCCATCCCGGACAGAGATTTTGAGTTTATGTTCTACTTTGACCTGGAGACCTCCATCTATTCCGAGGAGTTCGTGCAGCTGATGTGCGAGTTGGACGAGCTGTGTGAGGAATTTAAATATCTGGGAAGCTACAGCGAGGTAGTCTGATGAAGTGCGGACTATTGGGCAGACATCTGGCTCATAGCTACTCCTCTCAGATCCACGCGTTTCTTGGGGATTACTCATATGAGCTTTTTGAGAAAGAACCGGATGAAATAGAGTCTTTTCTGAAGAACGGTGATTTCGATTCCATAAATGTAACAGTTCCATACAAAAAGGACGTGATTCCCTTTTTGGATGTGCTGACGCCAAGCGCTGAAAAACTGGGTGCTGTGAATACGGTTTTGCGCCAAAACGGCGCTTTGATCGGCCATAATACAGACTATTACGGTTTTTGTTACATGCTTCGCTCCAGCAGGTTGAACGTAACCGGCAAAAAAGTTCTTGTACTCGGCAGCGGAGGGGCCTCTAACACAGTAGTTGCCGTCCTGCAGGAGCAGGGCGCACAAGTTGTGGTGATCTCTCGCAGCGGCGAAAACAACTACTCGAATCTTCATCTGCACGCAGATGCCTCCGTCATCGTCAATACCACCCCCGTGGGAATGTATCCGAATACCGGAATTTCTGCACTGTCTTTGGACAATTTTCCAAGTCTGGAAGGTGTTCTGGACCTGATCTACAATCCTGCCAGAACAAAAATTTTGCTGGACGCTGAAGAACGGGGATTGATCGCTATGAACGGCCTGCTCATGCTGGTCGCACAGGCGAAAGAAGCGGCGGAGTGGTTTCTGGATCAGCCTATTGCGGATGCAAAGATCCCGATCATTCATCAAAAGCTGCGTGAGCAGATGGAGAACTTGGTTCTGGTTGGTATGCCGGGCTGTGGAAAATCCACAGTTGGCAGACTGCTTGCCGATCATCTGGGCATGGCCTTTGTGGATGCGGATACAGAGCTGGTCCACACCTGCGGACAAGAAATTCCAGACATCTTTGCCCTGAAAGGCGAAGAAGCATTCCGCAAATTGGAATCACAGACCCTGGCTGAACTGGGCAAACGTTCCGGCACCGTAATTGCCACCGGCGGTGGATGCGTGACCAGAGAAGAAAACTATCCCCATCTTCACCAAAATGGCACCATCCTCTGGCTGAAGCGGGATCTTGAAAAGCTTCCCACCGACGGCAGACCTCTTTCTCAGACCAACCGCCTGCAGAACATGTGGCAGATCAGGCAGCCACTTTACCGCCGATTTGCGGATCTGGAAGTCAATAATGATGGCTCTGCGGAAGAAACCGTTTCCGCAATTTTAGAAAGAATTGGGAGGAAACCATGAAAATTCTCGTTCTGAACGGCCCCAATATCAACATGCTTGGCATCCGGGAACCGGGCATTTACGGCAAGCAGAGCTTTGCCGATCTGCTTTCTCTTTTGGAGCGGACGGCCCAGGAGCTGAACATTGAGATGGAGCATTATCAATCCAACCATGAGGGCTGCCTTGTGGACAAGATCCAGGAGTCGTTTGGAAAATTTGATGGCATCGTCATCAATCCGGCAGCCTATACCCATACATCGGTGGCCATTCTGGATGCCTTGAAGGCGGTGTCCATCCCCGCGGTGGAAGTACACATTTCCGATGTGGACTCCCGGGAGCCCTTCCGACAGGTCTCCTATGCCGGCATGGCTTGCGTCAAGACCATCAAAGGTCAGGGACTGGACGGTTACCGGCAGGCAATGGTTTACTTAAAAGAAAATTACAGCTGATAGAAAAGATCTGCTTCCACGGGGTGAAAGCAGATCTTTTTATTTCATTTTTTGGTAAATACCAGCAATTTACTGCCAAAATAATTCAATATAACCACCAAAATGCTTGTTATGATTTTCCAAAGATTGCCGTTTAGATGCATCCGATCTACCGCGATCAGTAATATCAGTGTCTCCAGCACGCCGGAACCGACCCGACAACCAAAAAAAGAGACCAGCTCTTTCCAAACTACCCCTGCAGACCAATCATGAGAGGCAAATACAAAGGGCTTATTGGTCAAAAACGCAACCGCCACTGCGGCTATCCATGCAACCAAATTGCAAACTCCCGCACTCCAGCCGAGACAGTTATATAACGGCAGATAGACCGCGTAATTGACCAAAGTGGTCAATGCGCCGAAAATGAGATACAGTATAATATCCCGGTGTTTTTTTAACATAGCGAGGATCATTGACACGTTTTTCTTCTCCTTTTGGGGGCAAATGCGCAAAATGTTAATCATTTTGTTTCTGATTAACATTTTGCGCATTTAAGTAAACAATTATGATCAAAAACCCAGCTCTTCCCCGACCAAAACAAACCGGATCCGGTCCTTCTCTCGGCTGAAGCGGGTAATGACTGTATTGCAGCAAATACAATCGGGACTCTTGCAGTCTGCGCAAACCCCTGTAACCGCGCAGGGAGTACTGCCCAGAAAACGCTGCTCGTTGATGGGAGCCGCCACCGTCTTTGCCCGGCGCATGGCATCGTCCAAAGTATCTACCACCTTGTTCATGCCCGCAATGATGATCACGGTCTTGGGACCGTAGATAATGGCGCTGACCCGGTTGCTGCGTCCGTCGATATTGACCATCTGGCCGTCCATACTGATAGCATTGGCACCGGCAATAAACACATCCGGCCGGACGGAATCATCCCGTCCCATGGCCTTGAACGGTCCATGCTCTACGGCATCCAGAAGGCCGATCTGCTGGGCGGAGGCTGCGCCGCCCCAACCCACAGATGCCCCCTCCGGGATCATAGCCAGAGCAGTTTGCAGGGCTTCCTGTGCGGTCCGGCAATAACAGGCATCAAAATTGCGGCTCTTTAGATTCTTAACAAGGATCTGGGCTCGTTTCTCGTAATACAACTCTTTGGGGGTGGGCATGTTCATTCTCCTTTCTCGCTGAGCAGCTTTTCCAAAGCGGAAAGCTTCAGGCAGGTGCAGAACACCTCCATAGCCTGCCGCAGTTCTTCCTCCGGGGGAAGGCTGGGCGCAATACGGATATTGGAATCGTTGGGATCCACGCCATAGGGGAAAGTCGCACCGGCGTCGGTCAAAGTCGGAGGCCAAGC
>JAZUQE010000179.1:0-5195 GCA_045605575.1 Faecousia sp.
ACGGCCCCCCCACCCCCCAGACGGCCAAAGGGGAAAACGGATTGGATCTTACCTTATCCGAAACAGCTGCCGTTTTCCCCTTTGGAATCCCCTCTGCCTCCTTGCGATCCCGTAGGGGCGGCAACCTGCCGCCGCCATCCCGATTCCTCCTACGCACCCTGTATATATGCGTACCGCCCCCGCACTCCTTACGCCTCGCAGGTTCGTCCGCAGTTCTCTGTCTTATCTCCCTTTCCGGTAACGCCGGTATTCACTCAGGGGCAGCTTCCCCAGCTCTTCCATGGTATAGTCCGCCGATGTCACCGTACCTCCGGTTCCCGGTGCCGTCACTGCCGTCGACTCAAACAGATAGGGATTGCTTCTGCGAACCTCCCGTACTGCCTGTCGTGCGGCCTCATCCATGTCCTCGCTTCCCGCGATGGCGCTTTCATCCAGCAGCGCCCGGATGGCTATCAGATTCCTGCCACCGGCTGCCGTCACCGCCAGCTTTACCGCAGCTTCTGCCCCCAGCCTGGATACCACTCGGCCATGTTCTGCCAGGATAGCCTCAGTGGCCTCCGACTGACCCAAGAGCTCTTCCAAAAATTCCCGTTTCACCCGCCTCACCTCCTTTCCGCTGTTTACACCACACCGTCGCCCCATCGGATCTGGGGCATTTCTCCTTGAGAGCCGGTCAGCACAGCTTCGATCTTCCATGCCGCCTGTGCCGCCCGTTCCCAGGCCCGCCGCAGCTCCCAAATAGTTGTCATGTACTCGCCTTCCGAAGATGTGATCTCCGTAGCCGTTCTGTCCGCAGCCTCCACCTGGCTCAGCAATCCCCGCTTTAGACCGATCACGTTCTCCACCAGGCGCAGATACGCCTGTTGTCTGGCCAGATAGGACTGCTCACGCAGCTGCGGCGCAAATACTGTAATGCCCACTGTGTCCGGACTCTCGTCCAGCGCCACAAACAGTTCATCCCGCAACTGCCCCCGGTCCAGCATATCCCGGCTCACGACCAGTCTGCTCTGACCCTTGCGAAATTCTCCAATCATCTGCGCTTCATTCTCCGCGATAGCCTCCAGCAGCTCCACCGCAGGTGCATACACACTGACACCGTCGCAGCTGCCGTCCACGCAGTTGGTCATAGGCATCTTCACTCGGGCCAGACCCACACCGCCCATACCGGGGATCATCGCCCCTGCGGGCAAACCGGCAGTCCTGGACCAGCTGCGCAAGGGCACCTCCCGCCCGGTTTGACCCGGATTGGAAGCCCGGAACAATCGGTTTGTAATGTGCAGATCGCCGCTTGCTCCCACCTGTCGCCGTTCCAGCAGCGTATAACAGTTGCGTCCCTCTCTGGTCTTTTGGATCAGGCCCACATCTGTAGGCTCACCCCAGAGATCCCGGCCAAACACCAGAATATTGCCTCTGGAAACACATCGCCAACGCAGTTTTTCCTCTGTCACCGGCTTCAAAAAACATTCTCCACCGATCATCGCCAGCTCCATAGCTTCCCTGGCAGGCATCCCGACCGCCGACTCACTGGGCTCATACTCCGCAAATACCGCCCGGGAAAGCTTGCGTACTATGGTATAGGGCAGCTGCAGCAAACCATCGCCCTTTCCGTAGTAAAGCCCCAACCATTTCAGAATTGCCCGCCGCATGGCCGGCGATGCCACATCCTCCGCCCCGAAGGCGTCCTGATACATATGTCCATTGTCTTGCAGTAACTCCATAGTTTTCCTTCCTTTCACCTTCTTCCCTGCTCCCGTCCTCCGCACCCTTTGCGTTCCTGTCCCACACTTTTCACGCTTCCGGCTTCACCCGCCACAAATGGCCCGTGGCATACCGTACCGCATCGATGTGGTGATTATCCCGATCCGGATACCGTCCATCGACATAGCAGTAACCCACAAACTCCCGCACTGTTTCCGGACACCGCTCCCTGTCGATCATAATGGCGTCCAAACTCTGCAGCCACTTCATGGAATACTCCACGCTTCCCGGACCTTTCTTGGCCGCCCGGCACCGGATGCCCATAGCCCGGTAGTCGTCTATGGACTTCTTCTCGCTGCTGTCCGCAACAACGATCTCTTCCTCCCGGATCCTGCTCTTTACGATCTGTCCCGTTTCCAGGTTGGATGTCCTGTGCGCGTCAGCCTCGTCCAGAATCACCAGCGTTCTCCTTTTTTCATCATAGGCCACCCTATTGAACGCCCATGGATCCGGCCACCAGCCCCAATCCACGCCGGAAGCAAACCATTGAAGTCCCTCCGCAGCCGTCTGCACTTCCTGTGTGGATGCCAGACGCAGATTCAAAAACACCTTCTGCCCCGCACCTACCGCCATCCCCAGATACGCATGCTGATAAAGCACCGGATTGACCTTCTGCAGATACGCCGCATCCGCCAGGAAACGCTGTCCCAGCCACTTTTGCGGCAACTCCAGATAGGTAGAGTGGTGGCACCGCCTGCCCGGTTTCTTCTCCCTTCCCAACCGATTCACCCAGTGTTCCGGATCAGCAGGAGGATTGAAAGATTTGAGGCACAGACTATAGTTTCCGCCCCGAAACAAGGATTGTTCTGCCGACCGTACCTCCTCCGCCTCAAATTGGTCCAATTCCTCAAACCAGACGATTCCGATATACCCCTCCGGCATCTTAATAGATTTCAGCTTTCCGGCATCATCCATCCCCAAGAACAGGATCCTCTGCCCGGTTGGCAAGTATATCGCCTCCAGCGGGCTCAGTGTAAACCGAAAATAGTCGATCAATCCCAACGCCTCCACCGCCCACCGGAGCTGGGTATATACGGAAGTGCGGATGGTAGATCCCACCTTTCTCAGCACCACTGCATGACACGCCGGATGCTTTAATAGCTGCAGCACAAGCTCTACCGAAAGAAAGCTGGATTTCCCGCTGCCTCTGCCGCCGCTTTCTACCAATTCACCGCACCCTGCCCGTACCGCCCGATGACTTTCAAAAAAAGCCGGCCCGATCAGCTCTGACAGCCGAACCTCCATTCTCCCCCTCCTTTCCCCTTTACCCTCCCCATTTCCCACTGTAGGGACGGCCATTGGCCGTCCGCCAAGATCCCCCGCCGTAGAACGGCAACCTGCCGCCCGCGATCAGGCAGCGATCACAATGTTTCTTCCGTCACATCCTCCAGGATCTTCACCTGCTCCGGCTCCTTGCCGCCGTTGCCCTCAAAGAGCCCCAGGTGTTTCCCGAGCAACTCCAATGCCTTCAGTTTGCTGGCCATTTTTACCACGGCGCCGGAAGCATCCGATCCATCTGCAAATGCCACATTTTTCAGCTCCTGCAGCACTGTATCCTGCCTAAGCTGCATTTTTTCTGCTCTGGCCGCCATTTTTTCCTGTAGCACCCGTTTGATCTGAGGATCCTTCAGCAGCCTGCAGGCTGTCACGCCGGCGGATGTTTCCTGGTACCCGGCTCTTCGTGCCGCAGCCGCCCCGTTGAAATCGATCAAATATTCCTCGATAAACCGCTCATGCTTGTAGGTCATCTTTTTCTCACCACCCGTGCATCCCACCAGGCCAACCGCTGGGAACAGGGCTTGTCGCACCATCGGTTGCACAGGCAACCCTCACAGGGACTTTTTACCATATGGGGCAGCTCATAGCGAAATTTACGCTGCTGCCGCCGTCCGGCAGCATCCATCTGCGCCCAAAGATACCGGTTAAACCCATTCCAGCTCTCCAAAAACCATTCATAACCCTCCACACACATGCTCTCGCACCTTTCTGCCTCCCGGCATTGTCTGCAGGGACTGTTCATAAATCGCATCGTCTCATCCTCCTCACGCATTCCAGCCATCCATCTCCGGGACATTCATTTCTGACTGCCCCTGCCGCGCCTGCGGCTTTCTCCCGTATGCCGTCACCCGTCGCCGCCATGCGTGCCCGGATATCTCTCCGCTGCGCTCCATCGCCGCGATCACCGGATGCTCCGGCACGCTTCTCCTAGTGTGAATTTTTTTCACCTCTTCTGCAAATTGATTCCGAGAGCACATTCGGCTCTCGGTTATGTGAATTGATTTCACGCAGATTATAACACGAACGTGAATTTTTGTCAACTATCTCACTTTTTTGTTGACTTTCGTTCACGCTCGTGGTATAATCCCTGTAAAGCGCCTGGTTTTTTGCGTTCAAAACTTTGAAAAACACCAGGTAGGCTGTATTTCTTTCAATCCCCCAGATCTAACCCAATTTGGAGGTTCCTATGAAGACTCACGAAATGATCCGCGCCCTGCGGGAAAAACAGGGCATGTCCCAGGAAGCCTTGGCAGCCAGCCTTGGATATAAGGACCGTTCTACCATCGCCAAGATTGAATCCGGTAAGGTCGAGCTGACCCCATCCAAGCTGGAAGCCTTTGCCCATGTCTTTGGTGTCAGCCTTCTAACCCTGCTGGGGCTGGAGCCTAAGCCGGATATGCGTAAGATCCCGGTTCTTGGCACCATTGCCTGCGGCGCGCCCATTCTGGCCCAGGAGCATATTGAGGGCTACACCGCCATTCCCGAGGATATCAACGCCGATTTTGCCCTCATCTGCAAGGGTGACAGTATGATCAATGCCCGGATCTTTGACGGCGACCTGGTCTACATCCGCCAGCAGGAAACGGTAGAAAACGGCGAGATCGCCGCTGTACTCATCGATGGCGATGCCACTTTGAAGCGGGTACGTTTCTACCCGGAAAGTATCAGCCTGGAACCCGAAAACCCCAAGTACAGACCCATTATCCTCTGGGGCGAAGACATGAACCAGCTGCGTATTCTGGGCAAAGCCGTCGCCTTTACAGCGCTTCTCCCGTAAAACGGGAATCCCAAATAGAAAAAGCCACCCTAAAGGGTGGCTCGGGATCAGCGTTCCTGCATCGGTACATCCGCCGGAGGTTCGTTTACTTCTTTCCTTCCCTTTGGGGAAGGGAAGATGAAGGTTTCGGCCCCGTCCAGCCGGGGCCGACCGTCAGTCCACCGGACTGTCGGATTTTGTTTTTCGAATCTTCCGGTAAGTCACCAATGGAAAAAGCCACCCTAAAGGGTGGCTCGGGATCAGCGTTCCTGCATCGGTACATCCGCCGGAGATTCGTTTACTTCTTTCCTTCCCTATGGGGAAGGAAAGATAAAGGTTTCGGCCCCATCCAGCCGGGGCCGACCGACAGTCCACCGGACTGTCGGATTTTATTTTTCGAATC
>JAZUQE010000180.1:0-3097 GCA_045605575.1 Faecousia sp.
CGACTTCCCTACGCTCCGCTCAGCATGACAGCGTCTCAACGAAATGACATTGACATAAACCCCCGCTCTACGATGTCTTTTCGGACATACTGTAGGGCGGGGGTACTTTTAAGTGTCTCGGTCAAATACGGACGCTTTCTCTCCCTCAGTCGCCTGCGGCGACAGCTCCCTCGTCAGAGGGAGCCTTATTGATTCTACAAACAAGGGCGGAGGAAGAATCGTGTTACAGACGGCACAATGGCCGTCCCTACAGTATGACAGGCTGTAGCTGCTTTCCTTCCAGGGCTGACTGCAGGGTTTGGGGGATCTTCTCAAAATCCGCTACCATACTGGTGGGTTTTTGCAGGGCATCGTCCTGGCGGTAGGGAACAAAATAGAAGTGCTTTCGTGCAAGCAGTCTGCCAATGTTCTCGGCCGCGGCGCCCAAAGCGTCGTTGGTGGAAACGGCGATCAGAACCGGCCTGCCGTTGCGCAGGTGACTCTTGGCGGCCATGGTCACTGGGCCGTCGGCGATGCCGTGGGCCAGCTTTGCTAGGGTATTGCCGGTGCAGGGGGCGATGATCAGTGCGTCCAGCAGCTTTTTGGGGCCGATGGGCTCGGCTTGTGCAATGGTAAAGATAGGATCCACGCTACAGATCTGTGCAGCCCGCTGGATATGGTTTTGTGCGGTGCCGAAACGACTGTCGGTGGTGTAGCTGACCTGAGAAAAAATGGGGATCACGGTGTAAGTCTGGGTAAGCTGCTCCATCACCGGGAAAACCTGGTGGAACGTGCAGAAAGAGCCGCACATAGCAAAGCCGATGGTCATTGTCAGACCCTCCTTTCTAAAAGCCGGATGATGGTTTTTGCAATCAGCTTTCCGGATGACTCCGGCGTGTCCCGTCCCGGCAGACCCCGTGCCCAGATCATGTGATTGCCTTCCATGCCCTTGACGGATGCCAGATCGATCTTCAAGCACTGAGGTGTACAATTCTCTGTTTGCTCCTGGGTGAGGATTGGGGCGGGTATCGTATTAAAGATCACCCGATAATCATTCAGATTTTGCCCGAGGGATGCGGTGTCCAGACTGTGATATCCCAGGGCGTGGGCCATGGCCCGGTCCGCTTCTTTGCGCGCCGCGATGGTCACGTCTGCCTCCAGCCCCCAAAGAAGGGCTGCCAGACATTTAGCGATCCGTCCCCAACCCAGGATCAGCACCTTGCAGCCGCGCAGCATCACGGGGAGCTCCATCATAGCAAGCCTGAGCGCGCAGTAGGCACTGATGGCTGCATTGTCTGCCAGATATTGGGCATCGGTCAGCAGATCCATGGTTTTATGCTTGGGGAAACGTCCGGCGGGCAGGTTTCCGCCTACGATGGTAACGGTGGCGGGAAGCCTGGCAAGAAGGGCATCCAGATCTCCGCCGCCTTTCAAATTTCCTTCGGCATCAAAGCTGGGGACGGGAAGAATCAAATGGGTCACGCTCTCGCAGGGACGCTCTACGATGCCGTAGCCTCTTGTTTTTAAACACTCAGCTGCAGCCATGACTGCCGCGCTCCGGTTGGCTGGATAGAATATGTATCGTGACATGTTCATCACCCTTTCGTGCCAGAATATGCGTGCGAAAGCATAGTGGTGCTTGATTTTTTTGCATGTTTGCGTATAATAAAAGTAAGAGGTGATCATCATGCAGAGACTTGGTTTTATCCATGATATGATGGATGTGAAGGTTCTGATCCTGTTTGTGACCGCACGCTGCGGATATCCACTGACCGGCCAGGAAGTCTATGAGCTATGTTATCAGGATGACTGCTTGAGCTATTTTGATGTGTGCACTGCGATCCCGGAGCTGGTGCTGTCCGGCCATTTGAAGGAAGTGGAGAATGAACGCTATGTGATCACGGATAAGGGCAGAGAGCATGGCTCGCTGACCGAGGATTCTATTGCCTTTACCGTTAAGCAGCGCGCGGAAAATGCTGTGGCACGGTATAATCGCCAGGCCAGAAGGAGCAGCTTCGTCAAGACCCAGGTACTCCCGAGAGAAAGCGGTGATTATTCTGTCATCATGTCGCTGGATGATGAGGCTGGAAATCTGATGACCCTGGAACTGCTGGCCCCTGACCAGCGGCAGGCAGTTCGGCTCAGCAAATTGTTCGAGAAAAAGGCAGAACAGGTTTATAGCCTGACTATGGCGGAACTTTTGGATGATGAAGAGGAACTGGATGACTGACGCCCCTTGTCGTTTTTGTGAAATCGTGTTATAGTATCTATACACCGGAGATACCGGTATTCACGAAAGGAGCTGCCGCATATGAAATTTCAGTACAGTGAGAAAAAAGTTAAATTGCCGCAGAATGTCCATGCTTATGCTGAGAAGAAAGTAATGAAGCTGGCACGGTATTTTGAGGAGGATGCGGAGGCACTGATCATCTTTTCTGTAGAAAAGAACCGGAATAAGGTGGAGCTCACCGTTCACGGTGCTGGCACCTGGTTCCGGGCAAGTGAAGGTACATCCGATATGTTTGCCTCTATCGATGCTGCGGTTGGCACCATTGAGGGACAGATCCGTAAAAACAAAACCCGCTTAGCCCGCCGCCTGCGGCAGGATGCCTTCACACGTACGGTGGAAGCTACTTCCTTTGCCGCGGAGGAGCCGGAGGAAAGCCTGGAAATCGTAAAGGTCAAGAAATTCCATCTGAAACCCATGACCAGAGAAGAAGCAGTGCTGCAGATGAACCTGCTGAAGCATGACTTCTTTGCATTCCGAGATGAGGACAACGGCGGCAGTTTTGCGGTTGTATACCGCAGAAATGACGGCGGCTACGGTTTGATCGATGACGCTGACTGAGAAAAAAAGGATAGCTGGGAGTCTCTACGGAGACTCCCACTTTTTTGCGAAAATCACAAAAAAATACTTGACTTTTTGGTGAAGATGTAGTATTATGCTGAAAGCTGTCGCAAGACAGGAAATAATTGGGAAAGCAAATCTGAAAAAAGTTGAAAAAAGAAGAAAAAAGTTCTTGACAACGAGTAAAAGATGTGCTAGACTAAGCAAGCTAACCGCTGAGCGGTTGTGCGCTGTACCTTGTAAATTGAATAACGTGAAGACGAACAAAGA
>JAZUQE010000181.1:0-2258 GCA_045605575.1 Faecousia sp.
TCGCCATACTTCAGTCTGGCTGCTTTTTCCAGATCATAGGTACGTTCTGCACTTTCAATCTGCTGCCGCAGATCTTCCAGCTGCTCCCGCAGCTGCTGAACGCGGTTGATGGCATTCTTTTCATTTTCCCACTGGGCTTTCAGAGCGTTATAGGTATCCCGCTCCTCAGCAAGTTCCTTTTGCAGCTGGGTAAGGCGTGCCTTGGAAAGCTCGTCATCTTCCTTTTTCAGTGCCGCCTCCTCAATTTCCATCTGGATAATCTTCCGGGATACCGCATCCAGTTCCGTAGGGGAAGAATCCATTTCGGTGCGGATCTGGGCGCAGGCTTCGTCCACCAAGTCGATGGC
This sequence comes from Faecousia sp., assembly GCA_045605575.1. Taxonomy (GTDB): domain Bacteria; phylum Bacillota; class Clostridia; order Oscillospirales; family Oscillospiraceae; genus Faecousia. The sequence continues at coordinate 348 of JAZUQE010000181.1, forward strand.
CTTATCCGGCAGAAACCGGTCGGTGATATAGCGGTGAGAAAGGGTAGCCGCAGCGATGATGGCCGCATCCGCGATCTTCACGCCATGGAACACTTCATAGCGCTCTTTCAGGCCACGCAAAATGGAGATGGTTTCCTCCACAGTCGGCTCATCTACCTGCACCGGCTGGAACCGCCGTTCCAGAGCAGGGTCCTTTTCAATGTACTGGCGGTATTCGTCCAAGGTTGTGGCACCGATGCAGTGCAGCTCGCCGCGGGCCAGCATAGGCTTCAGAAGGTTTCCTGCATCCATGCTGCCCTCAGTCTTACCGGCTCCCACGATGGTATGCAGCTCATCAATAAACAGAATAATCTTTCCCTCGGACTGTTTCACTTCGGAAAGAACCGCCTTCAGACGCTCCTCGAATTCGCCCCGGTACTTGGCACCGGCAATCAACGCACCCATATCCAGGGAGAAGATCGTCTTGTCCTGCAGACTCTTGGGCACATCCTTTTTCACGATTCTTTGAGCAAGCCCCTCGGCGATGGCGGTTTTACCAACGCCCGGCTCACCGATTAGAACAGGGTTATTCTTCGTCTTTCGGGACAAAATGCGGATCACATTTCGGATTTCCTCGTCCCTGCCGATCACAGGATCCTGCTTCTGCTCCCGTGCCCGTTTTACCAGGTCGGTTCCGTATTTTTCCAGAGCATCGTAAGTACTCTCCGGATTGTCGGTGGTCACGCGCTGACTGCCCCGGATGCCTTGCAGTGCCTGCAATACCCCTTCCTTGGTAACACGGTACGTTTCAAACAGGTTCTTTACACTGCCCTGTGCCGCTTCGATCAAGGCCAGCAGCAGATGCTCCACGGAGATAAAGTCATCCTTCATGCGCTGTGCCTGCTGTTCGGCGGCGCAGAAGGTCGCATCTACAGCGGCACTGATATAGAAACGGTCTGCTTCCCGGCTTCCGGTGACAGTGGGCAGATTTCTCACCTCTGCCTTGGCGGCAGCTTCCAGACTTTCTGCGTTCACGCCCATTTTCCGCAATAGCTGCGGTGTTAATCCGCCATCCTGCTGCAGAAGGGCCAGCAGCAGATGAATCTGTTCCAGCTGTTGATTGGAATGCTGCACAGCGATATTCTGTGCACTCTGGACAGCTTCCAGAGACTTCTGGGTATAGTTATTGAATGTCATATAGCCATCCTTCCTTTCGTTTTAGCACTCTCGCTTATAGAGTGCTAATTCATTTGCCATCACTATACTCCATTCTTTCGAAAAGTCAAGCACCCAAAATAAAAGGTAATAAAATGTTTACATTCTGTTGAAAGCAGTTCGAGTCCAGCATGCCCAGTTCCGGCAAAAAAGCGGCTGCAAAATAGACTCCCCTCTGTATACGGAAAATATCGCATTGGTGAAAGCACGCAACCCCACACTTTCTGTGAATACATCGGTTTTTCTATCGACGAAAGCCATCTTCCATGGTATAATGGTCGAAATTATCCATGGGAGGGGGGTTGTACCATGTCTGAACAATCTAAGAAGATACCTTGTTGTACGGGTCTGCTAGCTCATGTGTGCGCCAATAGAGGAGAACCACGCAAACCACTTCTGATTGTGCTTCTAGCAGCTGCACAGGCTGCAATCAAGGACGGCAGGAATTAAGTTCTGATTACCTGCTGTTTGCCACATTCCTTGTGACAAGCGAAGATGCGAAAGCGTACTTGTACAGCTTCAGCACCAAACGCAGAGTTTACAAGTGGAATGACATTCGGGTAAACCTTTATATCTAAGCATCACGCCCCCAGTTCTTCGGAACTGGGGGCGTTTTTTCGTTTGCGGTAAAGAACTCTGATTTTAGCACTCTCTCGTTGGGAGTGCTAAAAGTTTACGGTTTTGTCACACATTTTACGCTTAAAGGGCTTATAATAC
>JAZUQE010000182.1:0-22894 GCA_045605575.1 Faecousia sp.
CAATGTCCTCCACAGGATAACGGCCGCGGATACGGTTACCGAAGGAATCCACAACATCGCCGTTCTTATCATAGACAGCACCGACCCAAATACCGTTTTTGGTGCCACATTCATGCTCACGCACGATCACATCCTGGGAAACGTCGACCATACGACGGGTCAGGTAACCGGAGTCAGCGGTACGCAGAGCCGTATCGGTCATGCCCTTACGGGCGCCTCTACTGGAAATGAAGTATTCCAGAACAGACAGGCCTTCACGGAAGTTTGCCTTAACGGGGATCTCAATGGTACGGCCTGCGGTATCGGCCATCAAGCCACGCATACCGGCCAGCTGACGGATCTGAGCCATACTACCACGGGCGCCGGAGTCAGCCATCATGTAGATGGGGTTGAACTCGTCCAGGGTGCCCTGCAGCGCATCGGTAACTTCCTTGGTGGTCTTTTCCCACTGCTGAACCACCAGGCGGTAACGCTCTTCCTCAGTGATTCTACCTCTGCGGTAGTGGTTTTCGATCTCCAGGACCTTGCCCTCAGCCTCGTGCACCAGCTCATACTTCTTCTCAGGCACCACCATATCCGCAATGGAAACGGAGATAGCACCCTTGGTGGAGAACTTGTAGCCCAGAGCCTTGATCCGGTCCAGCATCTCGGCGGCAACGGTGAAGCCATGCCGGCGGATACACTTGTCGATGATCTTACCCAGCTGCTTTTTTCCAACCAGGAAGCCAACTTCCAGATCGAAGGCATGCTCAGGATCGGTACGATCCACAAAGCCCAGATCCTGCGGGATCGGCTCGTTGTAGATCAGGCGGCCAACCGTGGCGTCGATGATGCGATGCTCCACTTTGCCGTTAATTTCCTTGCTGTAGCGCACACGAATGGGCGCGTGCAGGCCCACATCGCCGTCAGCATAAGCTGCGATGGCCTCTTCCTCGCTGGAATAGTTCATCACAGGGCGGAACTTAGCCTGTGCCTTGCCCTCCGCAGCCGCCTTGGCGTTGGCTGCCAGGAACTCATCCGCATCCACCACCTCATTGGCGGGCAGCTCCGTCTCACCAGCATCGGTCACGAATACATGCTCAGCACCCTTCTCTGCCTTGCCCAGGCGGGTATAGGTCAGATAGTAAGCACCCAGGATCATATCCTGTGTAGGCACCGTAACAGGCTTGCCGTCCTGAGGACGCAGCAGGTTGTTGGCAGACAGCATCAGCATTCTGGCTTCTGCCTGGGCCTCCGCGCTCAGGGGAACGTGGATAGCCATCTGGTCGCCGTCGAAGTCTGCATTAAATGCAGTACAGCACAGGGGGTGCAGCTTCAGAGCGCGTCCTTCTACCAGGATGGGCTCGAAGGCCTGAATACCCAGACGGTGCAGCGTAGGTGCACGGTTCAGCATAACGGGACGGTCCTTGATGATCTCGTCCAGAGCATCCCAGACCTCAGTCTTGCCCTTGTCGATCATCTTCTTAGCGGACTTGATATTGTTGGCATGGCCGTCAGCAACCAGCTTCTTCATCACGAAGGGACGGAACAGCTCAATGGCCATTTCCTTCGGCACGCCGCACTGATACAGCTTCAGCTCCGGGTCGACGACGATAACGGAACGGCCGGAGTAGTCAACACGCTTGCCAAGCAAATTCTGACGGAAGCGTCCCTGCTTGCCCTTCAGCATATCGCTGAGGGACTTCAGCGCGCGGTTGTTGGCGCCGGTAACGGCACGGCCGCGGCGGCCGTTGTCGATCAGTGCGTCCACAGCCTCCTGCAGCATCCGCTTTTCATTGCGGATGATGATATCGGGTGCGTGCAGCTGGATCAGTCTCTTCAGGCGGTTATTACGGTTGATGACCCGGCGGTACAGGTCGTTCAGATCGGAGGTGGCGAAACGGCCACCATCCAGCTGGATCATAGGACGGATATCCGGAGGAATGACCGGCAGCACATCCATGATCATCCAGGAGGGCTTGTTGCCGCTTTCCCGGAAAGCCTCTTCGACCTCCAGCCGCTTGACGATGCGCAGCTTCTTCTGAGAGGAAGCGGTCTTCAGCTCCTCCCGCAGCTGCTCGGACAGTGCATCCAGGTCGATCTGCTCCAGAAGCTCCTTTACAGCCTCTGCGCCCATGCCGGCCTTGAAGTCGTCCTCGTACTTCTCGCGCATATCCCGGTATTCCTTCTCGGAAAGCACCTGGTTCAGAGCCAGAGGCGCATCACCGGGATCCGTCACGATATAAGCAGCAAAGTACAGCACCTTCTCCAGAACCTTGGGGCTGATATCCAGGATCAGACCCATCCGGGAGGGGATTCCCTTAAAGTACCAGATGTGGCTGCAGGGAGCGGCCAGCTCAATATGGCCCATGCGCTCACGGCGTACCTTTGCTTTGGTAACTTCTACGCCGCAACGGTCACAGATCTTACCCTTGTACTTGATCTTCTTATACTTGCCGCAGTGGCATTCCCAGTCCTTCTGGGGTCCGAAGATGCGCTCGCAGTACAGGCCGTCGCGCTCAGGCTTCAGAGTGCGATAGTTGATGGTCTCCGGCTTCTTGACCTCGCCGAAGGACCATTGCCGGATCATTTCCGGCGAAGCAATGCCAATCTTAATGGCGTCAAATGTGGCTTCTGCCATACTTTCGCCTCCTTAATCTTCATAGGTGTCGGCGTCATCTTCCGCGTCGCCGAACACATCCATAATATCCTCCGGGCTGTCCTCATCGATGACGAAGCCAGCGTCCAGCACCTCATCGGCAGAGCCGATCACGAGCTCGCTCTCGTGCTCGGTGTAGACGATCTCGTCCTCTTCATCCTCGTCCTTCAGCTCGATCTCATTGCCGGCTTCATCCAGCACACGGATATCCAGACACAGAGCCTGCAGTTCCTTGACCAGAACCTTGAAGGATTCGGGCACGCCGGGCTTGGGAATGTTGCTGCCCTTGACGATGGCCTCGTAGGTCTTTACACGGCCGGTGACGTCATCGGACTTAACAGTCAAGATCTCCTGCAGGGTGTAGGCAGCGCCGTAAGCCTCCAGGGCCCAAACTTCCATTTCGCCGAAACGCTGACCGCCGAACTGGGCCTTACCGCCCAGAGGCTGCTGGGTGACCAGTGCGTAGGGACCGGTGGAACGGGCGTGGATCTTATCATCGACCAGATGGTGCAGCTTCAAGTAGTAGGGATAGCCAACGGTGACCAGATTATCGAAGGGCTCGCCGGTGCGGCCGTCGTACAGAACGGTCTTGCCGTCCTCACGCAGCCCTGCCAGCTTCAGCGTCTCACGGATATCCTTCTCGTTGGCGCCGTCAAAGACGGGGGTGGAAACCTTCCAGCCCAGTGCCTTGGCCGCGTAGCCCAGATGGACTTCCAGAACCTGACCGATGTTCATACGGGAAGGCACGCCCAGGGGGTTCAGCACCACGTCCAGCGGAGTACCATCGGGCAGGAAGGGCATATCTTCCTCGGGCAGGACGCGGGAAACAACGCCCTTGTTGCCGTGACGGCCGGCCATCTTATCGCCCACGCTGATCTTACGCTTCTGGGCGATATATACACGCACAGACTTAGTAACACCGGGAGCCAGCTCATCGGAGTTCTCCTTGGTGAATACCTTCACGTCCACAACAATACCGCTCTCGCCGTGGGGCACCTTCAGGGAGGTATCACGGACTTCACGGGCCTTTTCACCGAAGATGGCCCGCAGCAGGCGCTCCTCGGGGGTCAGTTCAGTCTCACCCTTGGGGGTGACCTTACCGACCAGATAGTCGCCGGAATGGACCTCAGCACCGATGCGGATGATGCCGTTCTCATCCAGATCCTTCAGGGTATCTTCACCCACATTGGGGATATCGCGGGTAATTTCTTCGGGTCCGAGCTTGGTATCCCGGGCTTCCGTCTCGTGCTCCTCGATGTGGATGGAGGTAAAGACGTCCTCGCGGACCAGACGCTCGTTCAGCAAAATGGCGTCCTCGTAGTTGTAGCCTTCCCAGGTAACAAAGCCGATCAGCACGTTCTTACCCAGTGCGATCTCGCCCTCGGAGCAGGAAGGACCGTCAGCAATGATCTGCTCCGTGTCAACACGCTCGCCAACGGACACGATCGGCCGCTGGTTGATGCAAGTACCGGCATTGGAGCGGGCAAACTTCGTCAGCTGGTGGGTGTACATCTCACCGTCGTCATAGCTGATCACGATATTGGTAGCGGAAACGGAGTGGACCGTACCGGGACCCTTCGCCTTCACACAAACCTCGGAGTCCACAGCAGACTTATGCTCCACGCCGGTAGCGACGATAGGAGCTTCCGTGGTCAGCAGGGGCACAGCCTGACGCTGCATGTTCGCGCCCATCAGTGCGCGGTTTGCGTCGTCGTTCTGCAGGAAGGGAATGAAAGAAGTTGCCACAGACACCATCATCTTGGGGGATACATCGATGTAGTCGATCATTTCCCGGTCCACTTCGATGATCTCGTTGCGGCGGCGGCAGGAGATACGAGCATTCAGCAGGCAGCCATTCTCGTCCAGGGGCTCGTTGGCCTGTCCGATGTAGTAATCGTCTTCCACATCAGCAGTCATGTAGTCCACCTGGTCCGTCACAAAGCCGGTGGCCTTGTCTACCTTCCGGTAGGGTGCTTCTACGAATCCGTACTCATTGATCTTGGCAAAGGAAGCCAGATAGTTGATCAGACCGATGTTGGGACCTTCGGGGGTCTCAATGGGGCACATACGGCCATAGTGGGTATAGTGAACGTCTCGGACATCGAAGGATGCACGCTCACGGCTCAAACCGCCGGGACCCAGAGCAGACAGACGGCGCTTGTGGGTCAGCTCAGCCAGAGGGTTATTCTGATCCATGAACTGGCTCAGCGGAGAGGAGCCAAAGAACTCCTTGATCACCGCAGTCACAGGGCGAATATTGATCAGACTCTGGGGCGTGACAGCGTCCAGATCCTGCACGGTCATACGCTCGCGGATCACCCGGTCCAGACGGCTGAAGCCGATCCGGAACTGGTTCTGCAGCAGCTCACCTACACAACGCAGGCGGCGGTTGCCCAGGTGGTCAATATCGTCGGGCGTGCCCACACCCATAGCCACGCAGTTGAGGTAGTTGATGGAGGCCATGATGTCTTCTACCACAATGTGCTTGGGCAGCAGGTCATCCATGCGCTCAGCGATCGCCTCTTCCCAGTTGATGCCGTCGGTTTCCAGCATCTCCTTCAGCACGCTGTAGCGGACCTTTTCCTTGATGCCGAACTCGGCAGGATCAAAGTCTACGAAGCGAGCCATATCCACCATACCGTTGGAGAACACCTTTACATTCCTGTCGCCGATCTTCAGTGTAGCCTCGTTGACGCCCAGGCTGCTCAGTTCCTGCGCGCGCGCGCGGGACAGCACTTCGCCGGGCATAGCCACGATCTCGCCGGTCAGCGGATCGGCAACAGGCTCAGCCAGCTCCTGACCGGACAGGCGGGTCCAGATGTCCATCTTCTTATTGAATTTATAACGGCCGACCTTGGAAACATCATAGCGGTGGGCATCAAACAGCAAGCCCTCCAGATGTGCCCAGGCAGTCTCCACCGTAGGAGGCTCACCGGGACGCAGCCGCCGGTAGATCTCCAGCAGGCCCTCTTCCTTGGTCTTGCAGGTATCCTTCTCCAAGGTTGCCAGGATCCGGGGATCCTCACCGAACATCTGCTTGATCTGTTCATCGGTCTCCACGCCCAGCGCACGGATCAGGCAGGTGATCGGCAGCTTACGGTTCTTGTCGATGCGGACATAGAACACATCACTGTTATCCGTTTCATACTCCAGCCATGCGCCGCGGTAAGGAATGACCGTGGCAGTATAAGTGTGCTGCTCAGCCTTGTCCACCTCGTGGCCGTAATACATGCCGGGAGAGCGGACGATCTGAGAAACGATAACACGCTCCGCACCGTTGATCACAAAGGTACCGCCGTTGGTCATCACAGGCAGCTCGCCCATGAATATCTCCTGCTCCTTGATCTCATCGGTCTCGGTGTTGCGCAGGCGCACCCGCACCTTGATGGGCCGGGCGTAGGTAGCATCCCGCTCCTTGCACTCTTCGATGGTGTACTTGGGCTTATCCTCCATGGAGTAATCCAGGAAGCTCAGCTCCAGCTTACCGGAGAAGTCGGTAATGGTGCCAACATCCTTGAAAACATCCCGAAGGCCCTCTTCCAGGAACCACTGGTAGGAATCCTTCTGGATCTTCAGCATATTGGGCATTTCCAGGATCTCCTGGTACTTTGCGTAAGATTTACGCATGGTCTTGCCAAACAGTTGGTCCTTGACCATTGCCATATGGATCATCACAGCCTTTCTTTCGGCTCACGCCGGAATGTGTGTTGCTTACTTTTTGATACGCCAGGGTCAGTTGTTTGTTTGTTTTCTATTTTCCGATTCACTCTTGACAGCCGTCCCCATCTGTGTTAAAATGGATGTACTGGAAGAGGGATCCGAAAAATACGCATACTCCCAGAGTATGGACTTCCATTTTACACCATTGACCTTTGTTTGTCAATGGTGATTTTTTGTTTTCACCCCCCTTTTTTCTCATTTTTCTTACCATTTTCCCCTCCGCAACAACATTTCACACCGTAGGGTCGCTTATCAAGGGCTCACAAAGACCCCCTCAAGGGGAGCTGTCACGCCTTTGGCGTGACTGAAAGGACAACTTCAGTTCCCTCCGCACCATCGTCCCACATTGTAGGGGAGGGTCTTGACCCTCCCTAGCCAATTCCACATCAGCACCATCACTCCATGCCGTAGGGACGGACACACTGGCCGTCCGCTGTTTCTCATCCTCACCCAGTAGGTCGCGGCATCCCTGACACGCCGCTCCACTAACCCCGTCGGGCTTAGGCTTTTCCCACACCCATCCCCTCCCATACTCCGTTACATAAAACAAAAGCCGGGCATCCGAAGATGCCCGGCCTTTGCTTTTGAAGGGGAAAAGTAGAATTCTTATTCGCCGGTATAGAGTCTGCCGTTGGGAGCCCAGATCACGCCGGTCTCGGACTCGATGTAGCAGGTGGTGTAGAGCTTATCCACATAGGAGCCTGCACCGGTCACATTCAGCTGAATGACCTTATCGTCCTCGCTGTAGATAACCTTCGTATCCGCAGGATCCAGGATGAAGAACTGCTCCACAGCCTTACCGGAATTGGAGGTCCAGTTCAGACGGACCTTGATGGTCAGACCGTTGGTCTCGCTCTGGGCCATGAAAATGTCATTGGCATGGCTGTCCAGAACAGGCTTTGCGATAAACTCGAAGCCATCCTCGGTCTTCTCGCGGTACTTCTGCTGAGACTTCATGGTGAACAGTCTGTAACCGCCAACCGCTACGTCCCAAACAGGCATTGCGCCGTTATCTGCATCCAGGCTGACATTTTCACTCTTGAGCACACCGACGCCATTTACGGAGTCGATCACTGCATTACCGTCAAATGCCACCACATAGTCAGCAGTCAGCGTATTGCCATTCAGGTCCAGCGTGACACCCTTAGTCAGGATCAGATTGTCCACCTCAGCATCAGCCAGCATCTGCACGCAGTCGCCTTCCTTGGCATTTTCCAAAGCCTCGCTCACAGACGCATACTGATTCTGTCCGATCTGTGCCATGGGTTCCTCGTCCGTGATGCTGGTGTCCTTGGTCAGGACCCAAGTCTCACCGCGGCCGATGATGCCGAAGTAACCGGCATTGGAGAATGCGCCGTTTTCAGCCTTGTCCAGATAGTTGATAACTTCCTTGCCGTCCACATACAGAACGATCCGTACATCGCCGCCATCGGAGATCGCGCCGATCTTGATGTCATGCTCTGCAACCTTATTGGCATCAAAGGTCCATGCAGAATCCTTGATGGCATCACCCTGCTTGTGGTTGATGTTCACATTGCTGGTGTTTTCGTAGAAGTTACCGTAGATAACGTTACGAACACCGTTAACGTACCGGTACAGCTCCAGACCGTTCTGGCCCATGCACAGGATGTAGCCGTCCACGCCTGCGGAAACATAGGTGCTGGTACCTTGGGCTCTCAGAACCAGAGCAGGAGTCCAGCCGCCGCCGGCCTTGGAAGCATCCACCTTCAGCTTGAAGCTCAGCAGCTCGTCGGCATACTGGGCACCGGTGAAGGTAGCGTAGCCGTTAATCTGCGTGGTAATGCTGGTATCATCCACCAGCTCCCAGCTCTGTGCGCCGCTCTTGTGCCAGGTCTCTTCCTTCTCCTTATCGAAGATCTCCCAGGCATCGTATTCCACGAACTCCACATTTTCCTTAATAATGACCTTATACAGCGTTGTTACGCTGTCGCCATTCACGGTGGCAGTGACTGTCAGCGTGGTGGTACCCGCAGCTACGGGGGTCAGCAGGCCATCCGCCGTAACGGCAGCGACCGTCTTGTCTGCAACTGCATATGCCACAGAGTCGGGAGTCAGCTCACGGCCCAGTGCAGTAACAGCGATGGCAGAAAGCTGCTTACCGGCAGCAGTAGTACTCATGGAGATCTCATCGATGACGCCGACCAGCTTAGCCTCAGCCAGACCGTCACCCACAACGATCTTGATCTCCTCAATATCCAGGATATCATTGGAGACCACCCATACACGGATAGTAGTGATGCCCTGTGCGACCGCGGTGATCACGCCGTCTTCGGAAACGGTAGCGATATTCGCATCCTCGGTGTCATAGTGCACGATCAAGCCGCTGCCGCCGGTAACAGTCTTGTCCTTACCGTCGGTAAAGCGAACGTTCAGTGCGAAGGTCTTGCCGATGGTCATCTCCACACCGTTCTTGGGGGCATCCGTTACGATACGCTCAGCCTGGTTGTTGCGCAGGTGTGCGTAAGCTGCCTCCAGACCTGCCTTCTCCATAATAGCGGAAGCATTGGTGCCTTCCCACTTGGCGGTGGGATCAACGATCTGCTTGGGAACCTGCAGATCGATGATCGTATCTGTCAGGCTGCTGATCTGATGATTCTCAGTGGTAATGTAGTTGTCAATAAAGTGTACATGCTCTGCGTACTGGTTGGTCAGCATCCATCTGGGAGCCAGTGCGCCGTTACGCCAGGAATCCACCTCAGACAAGTCGACCACGTTTTCAATAAACTTGAAGTAAGTTGTACCCTGGTCGGGATACAGCGCGCCATGGGCATCCATCTGCTTACGGAAATAGTTGTAGCGGGCAATGTTGTAGCCATCATTGCTGGTGTTGCCCAATACATAGATACCGCCGCCGTCGTAAATGCCTTGATCCATGAAATCATGCACGAAGTTGTACTCCAGAAGCATGTTCTTGGTATTGTTGGGGAAACGGTTGTTCCAGCCGTAGCCAATATGCCAGCCGGAGTAAGGAATATCGAAGATCTCGTTGTGGTTCATATCCATGTCGGCAGCAAAGCCTACGGAAATAGCTGCGGCAGAGCCATAGTCCACACCGATATCATGGATGTAGTTATTGAAGATGTCATCGTTCTTCATCATGGCATTGCCCTGGGCGTACGCAACGTCCGCAGTGATGTAGGGCTCACCAACGTTGATGGCACCGCCGGAAATGTCATAGAAGTGGTTGCCGATGATAAAGCTGTTCTGCACGCCGTCGATCAGCTGCAGGCCGGTGATGCCCAGGCGGGTGAAGGTACAGCCGGTGAACCACACGGCATTGGCCTTCTTCACGACCACAGCTGCAGTCTGCATCTTGTCACCGCTCTCGCGGATGTGGTTGTTCTGCACATCGGAGTGACCGTAGCTGCTGTTGGGACGCAGCCAGGTAGTGTCCGCGAAGGTAATACCCTCAAAATGGATATTCTCTACGCGATCATCATAGGAAGAACCTGCGATCAGAACCAGCTGCTGCTCATTGCCGCCGTTGTACTGGTCCATAGTGGGCAGCGTCACAGTTACATCGCTCATGTTCTCCCATGCACGGGGCATGTAGTAGAGCTTGTCATTCTTGGTATCCAGATACCACTCACCGGGTGCATCCAGCAGCTCCAGCGCATTCTCGATCCACACAGGACCGTCGCTCTTGGGCTGGGTCTGGCCCTTGCCGAGCATGTATCTCCAGCCAGGCTGATCCACTACGATACCGATGGTGCCGTCACCGTTGTCGGTGATGGAAGCAACGCCGATTCTGGGCTGCGTCCACTCTTCCTTGAATACCAGCTCCAGATCGGTAGGATTGGCAAAACCGGCAAGCTCAGTATCCTTGCAGGTGTAACCCACATTGGTAGAACCGTTGAACTTAAAGGTACAGGCAGTCAGACCGCCCTCAGATCTTGCGCGCACTGCACGGACATTGTCCACAAACAGCTGACGGCTGTCCAGCCATGCGGGAACATCCACGCTGTAGATGCCGGTGGTCTCGTCCTTGGTCCAACTGCCGGATACGGTGTAGGCAGTACCCAGAACAGGAGTCTCACCCTCAGCAGCCTTCCAAACTACAGAGTAGTTGTTGGTGCCGCTATGGGCCTCGGTGATCTTCAGGGTCTCAGACAGATAGTAGTAGCCGCCTGCCAGCACGACCTCGATATTGCCGGTCATGTTGTCATTCTTGGCAGCGATCAGAGTCAGCGCGCCCTGCAGGTTCACAGGATCCGCCTTGGTACCGGCAGCATCCGCCTTGCCGTTGGGAGCCACATAGATGGTATCCATAACGGTGGGCACGCTGACAGTCACAGTAATGCTGTCGCTGACAGCTTCATTGCCGTCCGCGTGGGCAGTAATGGTAGTCGTACCGGCCTTCAGGGCCACGATCTCACCGTACTCATCGATGGTCGCAACGCTCGCATCGCTGGAGGTGAAAACGATATTGGCGAAGCTGGTGTTTTCGGGGGATACAGTCGCGGTGATCACAGTGTGACCGCCCACAGGCAGTTCCAGATCTTCGCTTCCGATTTCCACCTTAGCAGCATCGATCACAGTCACCGTGACCTGCATAGTGATGTTTTCCAGACCTTCGGCCACGGGATCTGCGGTAATCGTGACGGTGCCGTTGGCCACGCCCACGATCATGTCGTTCTTATCGATGTAGGCGATGGACTCATCGGAGGAGGTCAGTACCACACCCTGCTCAGTAGCATCCGCAGGTGTCACAACGACACCGGGGTCCGTAGGTACATTGGCACTGATAGCCATGGTCTCCTGTGCAAACTTGACACTTTCCGTCTTAACGATCAGAGAAGCGGGCTTTGCGGCGGGTTCGTGGTCACCGGTAGTAATGCGGATGTTGTCCACATAACCGATCTGATTGTTCATCCACTTACTCATCTTGAAGAAGATCTGGTTGATGCTGGTGACACCGGCACCTAAGGTCTTCATCTCCACGCCATCGATCCACACTCTGACCGGAGTGCTGGCAGAGCTGTCAAATGCGATCTTAATAGTGTACCAGGTCATCGGTGCCACAGTCGCACCGATTTCGGAGTTTTCAACAGAAGTCAGCTGGGTCCAGTCGTTACCGTTGACACTGTACTCTACGTTACCGGTGGGCTTAGTAGTCACGTTTGCGCCGGGGGACGCAATGTATAGCGTACCAGTCAGATCAGACAGGCCCAGATGATAGCTCATCGTAAGCTTGGAGTAGCTCTTATCCAGTCTAATCTTGGCAAAGCCATGGTTCGCGGTATCGGTATTGCCGATTGCCATCAGCTTGTTGCCATTCTTTTCGATCACATTGGCATAGGCCTTCTCGGAATCGGTCACATAGATACCGCCCAGAGTGCCATCCTCGAAGTTGATATTGACCAGTTCCTTATCCTCTTCCACAGGAGGTACTACCACGATATCCGCAGGATTTGCGGGAGCATCATGGTCCTCGGTGCTGAGGGTCAGGTTGTCGATGTACATGGTGCCGCTGCCGAACTTGGAGGCAGCCATAACGATTCTGTTCGCTGCACCGGTCTGGTCGGCCATGTAGACACCAGCATCACTCAAAACGCCATCGACAAAGGTTTGGACTTGAATACTTGCCGTACCATCCGTCACCGTCCGCTGGAAGATAATCTTCACGCTGTGCCACTTGTTTGCTGCATGAGGCAGCTCGTTGACACCGCTGCTATCCTTCATCAGTTTCCAGTCATCCGCACCACTGCTCAGACGGGTGCAGTGCTTGAAGCCAACGTTCTCACCGAAACGGACGGAATAACTTCCATCCTTGCCAATGGACGGGAAGAACAATACTCCGCCGTCGCCTACCTGTACCACATTATAAGTCAATACAGCGTAGTCCATATCAGCAGGCAGCTGATAATAGGCAGAAACGTCCGTATTCTCACTGGAGCTTGCCCGTGCGACCGTAGAAACAGCCAGAACCTGGTTGCCGTTCACATCCACGATCTCAACGCTGCCCTTTTCACTGTTGGCATAGGTAGCTTTCCAACCGTTATAGTCGGTGTTCGCAGTGAACTTCCCAGTACTGAAGCCCTCAGTCTTCTCAAAGCCCGTCTTCAGAACTACGGACTCGTCCACAGGAGGTGCTACCACGATATCCGCAGGATTTGCAGGAGCATCATGGTCCTCGGTGCTGAGGGTCAGGTTGTCGATGTACATGGTGCCGCTGCCGAACTTGGAAGCCGACATCACAACACAGTTGACAGAAGCAGTGCTGCTGGGACTGTAAACGGTAGCATTGGTCAGAACGCCGTCCACATAGGTCTTGGTGGTAATGGTTACCGTTTCGCCCTCTGTGGTCTTCTGGAAGATGATCTTCACGTTCTGCCACTTATTGACCGTGTTGGCAATGGCATTGCCCTCGCCGTCTGTCAGATTATACCACTTTTCGCTTCCCAGATTCTCGCAGTATTTCATACCGCCGTTAATACCGATCCGGGTGGCATACGCTCTGTTATTGCCCACAGAGGGGAAGAACAGTACACCAGGTTCAGTCTGCGCCACGTTGTAGGTCAGCACAGCATAATCCAGATCGTTGGGCAGCATGTAGTAGGCAGAGACATCCGTATTCTCACTGGAGCTTGCCCGTGCGACCGTAGAAACAGCCAGGACCTGGTTGCCGTTCACATCCACGATCTCAACGGCTCCCTTGTCATCGGTCTGATAAACGGCATTCCAGCCTTTGACGGCAGTTCCCTCGGCAAACTTGCCGACAGTAAAGCCCTCAGTCTTCTCAAAGCCCGTCTTCAGAACTACGGACTCATCCACCTCTTCCTTGGGGATCAAAGAGGCAGGCTTCTCGGCGGGGGTGTGGTCACCTTCCGTGATCTGGATGTTATCCATATACATGGTGCCGCCATTGCCTGCATTGTACATGCCCATAATAAACGAACCGATGTCCAATGCGCTCATCAGGGCCACATTGGTCAGCTGGCCGTCGATGTACACTTCGACCTTGGCAGCTTCCTCACCCTGCGCAGCGGTATAGTTGATCTTTACCGTATACCACTTATTGGCTTCCAGTTCAACCTTAGGCTCAATATCATACCAGGGATTGCTGCCGGTGGTAGAATACTGGAACTTAGAGCTGTTGATTCCAAAGTAGGCAGTTCTTCCACCACCGTTCGCATTGCCGATTGCGGGGAAGAAAGCGACCAGCGAAGGATCAGAGAGCGCTACATTGTAGGAAATAGTAGCCTGATTGTAGGTCTGATCTCCCAAAGTCAGATTATACTTTACATTAAAGCTAGAAGTCCCCTGCTCTCTGCTCAGAGCCAGGACCTTATTTCCGTTCATGGTCTTAACGGAAAGACTTGCTCCTGTGGGCAGACTGCCGCTGGTAGTCCAGCCCTTGACGGATGCATTGTACATACTGGTGCTTACCTTCAGCGCACCTTCGGCATCCTTCTCAAAATCGTTAGAGAAAAGCACAGTGCTTGTCTCTTCCGCGCTGGCCTTTAAGAATCCGTTTGGCAAGCATAGGTTGCCAAACACCATCAGAGCCGCGAGCAGAAGAGCACCTGCCCGAAGCAGCCAACTGGTTTGTTTGCCTTTCATAGAATATCCTCCTTCAGTATTTTGTTTCAAGCGCTGCCGCGCCATAAAACACAGTGTTGTATGGCTATGCTTGACAAGCATAGCGCCCCCCCATGAGGGTTGCAGGTTGCATTCCGCCGTCCTCTGCCGTTAATTCGACCCTGCCGATCCTTCGTTTTTGACATTATACCATATTCCCGTCATTTTGGTAACCCACACCACCCGAAAACGGTCAAAAAACATACACAAAAAACGCTCGCCATACTCGGTGCTATTTACCAGTCCCGCATCTTTCACATATATGATTTTCTTTCCATCCGATTTTGGGTCAGAGCAGCCACTATCGCTGGATCATATTCGGCACCCTCTGATCTGCACTGACAAGCAGCTTTTTTGTGCGATTCGCTCAAATGTGTGTCAATATCTTTCCTTAATCTGGCTATGTTCTATAGTTTACTCCGCGACTCCCTCCCAGGTCAATGCACAAATAAAAGCTAGTTTAGCACAAATTAAAGATTTAAACAAATTGATCCAATCACCACCGCGCTCCATCATCCCACATCGTAGGGGAAGGTCTTGCCCCTCCCTTTTTCCGTCATCCTCCGCCCCCCGTAGGGGCAAAGTCTCCCCTTAAAAACGAAGAGCCTGCTGCAAATGCTTGCAGCAGGCTCCCTTGTTTATGCGTTTGTGTGTGATCACAGCTCCGAGTATCCGAAACTGTTGACCAGTGCATCGATTTTCTTACCTTCCTTGCAATACGGACATTCCCGGTAGTCGTAGCTTGCATAGTCCGGCAGGTCTTTAACATTGTATACCGAATTGACCGGATATCCGGACACTTCATCCACAGCGGTATACAGGGCAGTCACACCCGCCACCTCGCCGCCGTAGTAGCCGATGGCCTCCATGCTGCGTTTAGCGGTAAAGCCGGTGGTCACCGAGGCCATCAGGATCAGTACATGCTTACCCTTGATCATCGCCTGCACATTATCCCGGAAAATGATCTGGCTGTTGGCGTTATACTCAGGCTCCAGCACATAGATGGTGTGATGGGTATTGATGCTGCGGAAGCCGGAAGATGTCAGTTCTCTGGCAAGACATGCGCCAATGACCGCAGTACCGTCCAGGCACAGTATAGTATCCACTAAGGTCGTATTCCGAATGGTCTTCGCCAGATATTTGGCCACGTCCTCTGCTTCACTGAGTCTCGTTTTCTGGAAGGTCACATCAATATAATAATTGATGTGACTGTGGTTGGTGGCGAAATGTCCCCTGGCAAGACGCATCGGGACATTTCCGTGGCGAATAGGCAGCGTTGCAAGACCGATCATAATGGGTTCCTCCTGGTATATGATAGAATAAAAAAGAAAAAGCGTTTTCCACTTGCTCCGACATACAGCGTTTTGCCGGAGCAGCTGAAAAACGCTTTTTTTCATTATACCCTAAAAGTGACCCTTTTGGCAAGAAAAAAGCTTTCGGTAAGCCGCATAAATTTTTATTCGCCGTCTTGTGCAGTTTGCCTCGCCAGCAATTCCTTTTCCTGGCGCAGGAACTGGTTGGCAATGATGTGGCAGATCTGTTTATCCCGTATCATCCGATGGACCTCCTGCAGGCTCACCCACTTGGCATCATCGGTCTCCCCGGGCAGCAGCACGATCTGATCCAGCGGTGTGCTACGTTTCAGGCAGTAGAAATCGTAAAAGGAAGAGCGGTCCCGGTCCGAGGCGATCAATTCAAATTCCTCCGCCTCTGCCCTAATACCTGTTTCTTCAAACAGCTCCCGGGCAATAGCCGTCCGACTGTCCTCCCCTGCCTGGGCAGCGCCTCCCGAGTTTTCCCAGGTGCCGGCATAGCTCTTCCCCGGCGCCCTACGGGTCATGAGCACATTGCCGTTTCCGTCATAGACCCATACGCAGACCACCAGGCCATACTCTCCCCTGCGCCAGGGTGTCCCCCGGCGGTGGACCCGGCCGGTAAGCTTCCGGCGGGAGTCATAAATATCGTTCCATTCCATCGGTGTCTGCCTTCTTCCAGCAATAGTGGACCCATTATATCACAGTTGTCAAGAATTGGCAACCCGCGAACCTAAAATGTAAATACCGTGCTAATCGTTTACTAATGCTATGCTAATGGCAAAATCAGTCCAGCTCCTCGCCCCGGTCTTTATAATAGCTATCCAGAGGGCTTTTCTTTTTCGCTTCCTTCTGATAACGCTCAACTACCGTTCCCGCCAGCTCTACCGGCAGCAAAGTACCCGCACCGGCCACGCATCCGCCCGGGC
The DNA here is from genome assembly GCA_045605575.1 of Faecousia sp. Taxonomy (GTDB): domain Bacteria; phylum Bacillota; class Clostridia; order Oscillospirales; family Oscillospiraceae; genus Faecousia. The sequence goes on from JAZUQE010000182.1 coordinate 16,203, forward strand.
AGCCCATGCCCTCCAGCAGATAGCCGTTGTATTTCCCGGCCTTCGCCATTAACATTAGTTTTCTGCAGTCCCGCAGGCCCTCTGCCCGGGCAGTCTTGACTTCCACATCCGGGTTTGTCTGATGGATCATATTCTCCACAGCCTTCGCCACACCGCCGGATACCGCAAAGCCCCGCCCGGCTGCCGTGCCTTCATTGAGCACATCGCTCTCAGGCAGGGCAGCAAAATCGATCTCCTTGGCCTCAAACATGCCCTGCAATTCCTCAAAGGTCAGCACAAAATCTACATCCGAGCGGATATCTGCACGGATCGCCTCCAGCTTCTTTGCTGCGCACGGACCAACGAACACAACCTTGCAGCCGGGATACTCTTTCTTCATGAGCCGCGCCGTAAAGACCATCGGTGTCAGGGTCATGGAGATCTTGTCCATCTCGCTGGGGAACAGCTTCTCGATCATAGAATGCCAGGCCGGGCAGCAGGATGTTGCCATATAATTCTGCTGCTGGGGCACTTTCTCCAAAAAGTCCTTGGCTTCTTCAATGGTACACATATCCGCGCCCACCGCCACTTCCACAACTCTGGCAAAGCCCAGCTGCTTCATAGCCGTTACGAACTTGCCAGGTGTGGAGTGCTTGCCGAACTGGCCCACAAAGGCGGGGGCCACGATGGCAATGACCTTATCCCCCCGGAGAATAGACTGAATGACCTGGAAGATCTGGCCCTTATCCACGATCGCGCCAAAGGGGCAGCTGACCAAGCATTGGCCACAGGCCACACACTTATCCTGATTGATCACCGCTCTGCCATGCTCGTCGGATACGATGGCATCCATGCCGCAGGCCACTTGACAGGGGCGTTCCAGGTGGATAATAGCATGGTACGGGCAGGCCTTGGCACACTTGCCGCACTTGATGCACTTATCAGGATCGATATGGCTCTTGCCGTTGACAAAGGAGATCGCATCCTTGGGGCATACCTTCTGGCAGGATGCTGCCAGGCAGTTCTGGCAGCTTTCCGTGACCCGGTACTGGTTGGTCGGGCAGGCATGGCAAGCATAGGGAATGATGTTGATCAGCGGAGGCTCGTAATACTGCTCCGCAACCGCAGCCGCATCCATACCCTCGGTCATTAAATGCCGGGTCTGGATCGGTCGAATATTCAGGCCCATGGCCAGCCGCACCCGCTCACTGGCAATGGCCCGTTCCAGAAACACGGATTCCCGGTGCAGGGGCCGGTCTCCGGGCACGATGATGTAAGGCAACTCGTCCACATGGGAATAATCGCCGCCAGCATAGGCCATTCTGGCTACTTCCGTAAATACCTTTTTCCGAATATCTGTAATCAAGGACGGAATACCGCGCATGATGTTACCTCCAAAATCTCAACTTTTTCTACCATTATAGCCTTTTGCGGTGCATTAGTCAATGGTATCCATATGGTAAATATATCTGCACCTTCCGCTTGTCGAAGGATGTCGAAGGAATCGGAATTTTAGATATTGCATTTGGCTGGTTTTTTTGATAAAATGGACGTAATTATGGATTGGAGGCAAAACATGGATAGCGAACAGCTGAAAACCCAAATCGGCAATAATATCGCCGCATGCCGCAAGCAGTGCGGTCTGACGCAGGCAGAGCTTGCGCAAAAACTGAATTATTCGGATAAGGCCGTTTCCAAATGGGAACGCGGCGAATCCGTGCCGGATGTGATGACCCTGGCCCAGTTGGCAGAAGTATTCGGTGTAGGGCTGGATGCTCTGGTCAGCGGTACCGCCCCTGCCATCAAGCCGGATACCGCCCCGATTTTAGGACGCCGGGTAGATAAACGCGTGATCCAGATGCTGGTATCGATTCTGGTTTGGTTCGTGGCTCTCTTTGTGTACGTGGTCTTGTCCAGTATGGGCATTCCCAAGAGCTGGATCGGCTTTTTCTATGCCATCCCCATTAATGCCATCGTGTTGCTGAGTCTGCGCTCTGCCTGGCGGATGTACAGGCTGAATATGCTTTTGATCTCTCTGATCGTATGGGGCAGTCTGCTTTCTTTCTACGTGACCATGCTGGTATTTACCGGCTTCAATATTTGGAAGCTCTTTTTGCTGGGTCTGGTTGGCCAGGCCGCAGTTTTGCTTTGGTTCCGGATGTTCCGACCCGTGAAGGAGGCACAGAATGGATAAAAAAGCCCTTCGCGCAGAGATCAAGGCACAAAAGCGTGCCATGACGCAGGAGCAAATAGAAGATAAAAGCGCCGCGCTGAGTGCACTTTTCCGCGCCTCCTCCTTGTACCGGGAGGCGAAAACCATATACGGTTATCTTCCGTATAACCAGGAAGTCCGCACCATCCCCATGCTGGCTCAGGCGATTGCAGACGGCAAGCGCGTAGCCGTGCCAAAGGTCTATGGGGACACCATGAAGTTTCTCTACATAACGGACCTTTCTCAGATCGCTCCCGGTTACGCCGGGATCCCAGAACCCGTGGCCGACGAACCGGTCGCAGACGACCCTACCGCCCTGGTGCTGATGCCGGGACTGGCCTTTGACACTCAGGGTCACCGCATCGGCTACGGCGGCGGGTTTTATGACCGTTTTTTGGAAGAAGAACCCAACCATCCCACCCTGGCCCTTTGCTACGATTTTCAAATGCTTCCCCATCTGGACACGGAATCGCACGATATTCCTGTAGACTGCGTGCTCTGGGCCTAAAGGACAATCTCAGACAATCTCTCTTTTCCTAGATTGAATATTTGACAGTGAAGATAACTCCACACTTCCTTCTGCCATTCTTACCTATTAAGGAGTCAACTATGCTTTACGTGATCGTCGCCGCCCTGGTCTTTCTGCTCTGCTTTCTGGTTGACAAGGGCTTTACCAAGCTCTTTCGCAGCAAACCACAGCATATGAGCGGCCAAGCCGTCCGTTTAAGTAAATACTACGGTGTGGGCGGGCTTGTGCTGTGCGTCCTGGGTGTGGCAGGTCTGTTTGCCGCTAAGGGTGCGGACTGGCTCTTGCTGGTGGGGTCCATTCTGATCCTGCTGCTGGGCATTGGCCTTTGTGTCTATTACCTAAGCTTCGGTATCTACTATGACGATGATAGCTTTCTGGTCTGCGGTGCTTTCAAAAAGAGCATGACCTACCGCTACCGGGATATCCGGGGACAGCTGCTTTATAACAGCTACGGCAATGTGATCATCGTGGAGCTGCACATGGCTGACGGAAAGGCGGTCCAAGTCCTGTCCAACATGGCCGGCGGTGATGGGTTTCTGAACAAAGCTTTTGAAGGCTGGCTTCGCCAGACAGGCCGCAAAGCAGAGGATTGTGCCTTCCACGATCCGGATAACAGCTGCTGGTTTCCCACCATGGAGGGCTGACGGATGCATATTCCCAAATCCGATACAGCCCAGCTGGAGCTGGTCACCTTCCGGCAAGCACTGGAAGCTGCCAATACGCCCACCGATGCCTATGATATCGGCACCTGGCTCTACGCTCCTAACTTTTATTGTGATTACCGTTACATTCTGGGTACCCGGGGCAAGCGTCCCTTGATCTGCATCGGCATCAACCCTTCCACTGCTCAGCCCGGCGATCTGGACAACACCTTGAAATCTGTCGAGCGCATTGCCCTTGGCAACGGTTACGACAGCTTTATTATGTTTAACGTATACGCCCAGCGGGCCACAGACCCGGATGCCATGGAGCAGCATTGCAACTACGCTCTGCACCGGGAAAATCTGGAGGCCTTTCGCTATGTTTTGAGCATTTCCCACTCCCCTGCGGTCTGGGCTGCATGGGGTACCATCATTGAAAAGCGGAATTATCTGAAAGACTGCCTATCCGACATGCTGGCTGTGGGCCGGGAATACGGTGCCAGCTGGTTCTGTGCAGGCAAAGTCAGCAAGAAAGGCCATCCCCACCATCCTCTGTATCTGCGCAAAGACGAGACGCTGCGACCCTTTGACACGCAGCAATACCTGACTATGTTTTAGGAGAAGACTATGAAACTGGTGATCGCATCGGACATCCACGGTTCTGCCTTCTGGTGCCGCAAACTGATGGAGGTCGTGGAAAGCGAGCAGCCCGACCGGCTCATTCTGCTGGGCGACCTGCTGTACCACGGCCCCCGCAATGATCTGCCAAGGGAATATGCCCCCAAGCAGGTCATTGAAATGCTCAGTGCCCAATCAAACCGGATCCTCTGCGTAAGAGGCAACTGCGAAGCGGAAGTGGACCAAATGGTCCTGCCCTTCCCCTGCATGGCAGACTATGCCATGCTGGAAACAGATGGTCTGTCTATGTACCTGACCCATGGGCATCTGAAAGGGACAGACAATCTTCCCGCCCTGGCGAAAGGAAGCATATTCCTGTCAGGACATACCCATATCAAGCTGGACGAAGTGATCGGCGGCATCCGCTGCATCAATCCCGGCAGCGTGTCCATCCCCAAGGATGGCAGCCACAGCTGCATGATCTTCCGCAACGGTGAATTTGCTGTGCGGATCCTGGAGGAATGACCATGCACGAAACCGATTGTGAAAGCTGCTGGTATTACGATTACGATGAAGAATATGACGAATACTACTGCATGATGGATCTGGACGAAGATGAGGTATACCGCATTTTTGCCACCCATCAAACACGCTGCCCCTTCTATCGGCAGGGTGACGACTATACATTAGCAAGGAGACAGTAATTATGAAGCGATGGCTGATAGGCCTGTTGGCAGTGCTGGTACTTACCGGCTGCTCCCAGCAGCCCGATTTCACTACCGCAGACACCACCCCTACCCCTACCGCACCTCCCACCGGACTTTACCAGCCGGAAAGCAAGCTGGAAACGCAAACCGGCGGTGCTGTAAAAAGCTTCCCGCTGGGAACTGACGGCTGTCTGAGCGTTCAACCCATGGGACAAAATATGCTGACCGTCTGTTTGGACACGAACGATGCCACAGAACTGACGGTTCTGACCTGTGACAGTGGGATCGTCCGGACTTCTGTTTCTCTGGAAGGCATCGCCAGCGCCAGCGTTCAAGCCAGTGATGACCGGGTCGCATGCTACAGCATCACGGAAAACTGTGTGGTGATCCTGGATGCTTCTATGCATGTGGTCGACCGCGTTTTTCTGCCGGACGGCATTCAGGGCAACATTCTTTTGGATGAAGCTTTGACCACCGCTTACTTCTGCACAGAGGGCCAGATCCGGGCCATGGATCTGGTGACAGAAACGCCCCGACTGCTGCACCAGCATGGATATACCCACCAAGAGCTGCACAGCGTCATGATGAACGGACAGGTTCTGGTCTGCCAGGTAGAAGACGAGGAAGGTACTTACTTTGAGTTTATCGACACCCAGTCCGGCCAGACGCTGGGCAAGGACGATACAGCCTGGCAAATCGAAAGCTATGAGGACCGTTTCTTCCTGCGTCGGCTGGACAGCAGCGTTGAAGAGAATCTGTTTGGCACTGCCGATGATCCTCTGCAGCAGCTGCATATCCTCAGTCAGATGCTGTACGGTATTCCTTCTATTCATGGTGCCGTGACCGTTGCGGATGCCGCCGAGGGTCTGGATCTGAGCTTCTATGATCTGGAGACCGGGAAGCGGCAAGCCATGACGACTCTGCCTGACTGTCACGCCATCTACAGCATCTGCGGTCAGCCGGACAGTGAATCGGTCTGGTTTGTTTACGAAGATTCCGATCTGTGCCAGGATGTGCTATGCCGTTGGGATACCGATCTGCTGGACTGTGAGGACGAGAATGTCTATACCACCCGCCGGTATACCGCTGAAGATCCGGATACGGAAGGTCTGGCACTGTGTACACAGCGGGCGGGTGAGATCAATGCCGCTTACGGTATTCGGATCGTTTTTGACACGACCCTTAAGCAGCCCTCCGATTACACTCTAACTCCGGAATTTCAGATAAGCCTGCTCAATACAGGTTTGGATACCCTGGAAGCTTGTCTAGCTTCCTTGCCCGAGGGCTTTGTAAAAGAATTCTCCACGATCTCCGATGCGCCTCTGGATATCGCGCTGGTCCGCACGATCCGGAATGTATCCGGCCAGGCTCCCGCTGACGGTACCGGTCTGCAATACTGGGCAGGCGGTGATGCGTGCATCGCCCTATGTATCACAGATACGCTGCAACAGGATTTTTATCACCAGCTATTCCACGTGCTGGAAACCTATCTATTCTCTGAAAGCACAGAATTGGATCTTTGGGATAAACTCAATCCTAAGGAATTTGACTACGACCATAATTACTATGATTATGCCGCCCACGTTAACTCCGAATACTTATCCGGCAAGCGGGCCTTCATTGATGCTTTCTCCATGACCTATGCCCGGGAAGATCGTGCCCGTATTTTTGAATATGCCATGATGAGCGGCAACGAAGCTCTCTTCACTTCTGAGATCATGCAGAAAAAGCTGCACCAGCTTTCCTATTGTATCCGGGATGCTTATGGCTGGCGTAAAAGCGAGCTTACCTATCCATGGGAGCAATATCTGGAGCAATCCCTAGCCTACACCAAGCGCAAATAAGATCAACCGCCCGGCAGAAAGCTGCCGGGCGGTTCAGCGTACCAAAGAAGTGGGTTTACAAAAGAATGCTTTCTTCACAGAGCTCTATCAAAAGGGATTCCAAAGGGGAAAGCGTTGGAAAGTCTTGATCACACATTACCGATTCGCTTTCCCCTTTGGTCG
>JAZUQE010000183.1:0-8101 GCA_045605575.1 Faecousia sp.
CAGACGACCAAAGGGGAAGGCGGATCGGTAATGTGTGATCAAGACTTTCCAACGCTTTCCCCTTTGGAATCCCCTTTGAGAGAGTTCTATGAAGATAGGTATTCTTTCGTAAAACCTACTTCTTTGACACGTTCAAACTTCCGGCAACCAATTTGGTTGCCGGAAGTTCTTTTTTAAGTATGGGCTTCCATCAATAGCCGACCTTTTCCCAGCATGCGAAGGGAGCCGCGATCTCATCGGAGATGTAGACCTGGGTCTTCTTGGTCTGCAGCATGGAGCTGGGTACCAGAGGGGTCACCGGGCCATGCGTCACCAGACGGGAGGTCATTCTCTGCCAGGAAGAGAAAGTGGAGTTAGTCAGCAGAGCATGGACTTCGATCCGCTCCTTGGCACGCATCACATCCAGAGGACCGATGGTAGCAGCCTTGGGCGGCACATTGGCAATGTCACCGGACTGGCCGAAGCAGCCATGGAGAGAGTTCTGCATAATGGTCATGGGGTGCAGCTTGACGATCTGGGCAGGCTGATTCAGCCACTCCTCAATGTCGCCGCTGCCTACGAACTCGGGGATGGGATCCACAAAGGCCACATGCCCTGCCCAACCGGGAGAAGTGGAGATGATATCCGCACCGCCCTCGGAGATATCGTTGATGATCTTGGAGTAATCGGCGATATTCTGATTGGTGGGGTAATGGACATTGGACATCGGCATCCGCAGCTTGGGATCGATCTGCATGACCAGATACTTGATCATGGAGTGGACAAAGCCCGCCTCGTAGGTCTCGGGGGCGATGTTGCCGTCCTCGTCCGCCCATTCGTCCTCAGCAAAGATATGTACCTTGGAGCAGTCCACCTGGAAGTAGTTGATCAGCTGGGCCAGAGGAATGTAGGTATCCGGCTCCGGATTGCCCAGGATCATCGTGAAGGTACGACCTGCCTCTGAAGCAGCCTTCAGCCGTGCAACCAGGGTGGCGATCAGCACGGGATGCGGGTTCATCATCACCTTAACATTGAACTCAGGGTGCCACCAGGGCTCTCTGATCTCCAACTCCTTACCGCTGAGCTTGCGGACACGCTCGCAGACCTCCCGGTCCTTGAAGGGTACGAAGTCGGCGGGGCTGAAAGAGAACTTGCTGGCAGGTTCAAAAATAATATCACTCATAGTTACTGCACCTTTCCTTCAAAAATGACTTTATTGACTTTCATCCAGTGATCCACGATCACCAGGTCAGCACGTTTTCCGACGGCGATCTCGCCGCGGTCATAAAATCCTACTGCCCGGGCAGGGTTGTAGGAAGCGTAACGGAATACATCGGTCACAGAAGCGCCGGTGTGCTTCATCATATTCCGGCAGGCGATATCCAGAGTCATCCGGGAACCGGCGATCTCGCCGGTGTGGTCGAAGTTGATATCATCCACATCGTCGTAACCGGGGGGCACCGGACCATCGCATGCATAGGCATCAGAAATGAGAACGATCCGGTTCTCACCTTTGATCTTCCGCACCAGCCGCAGCATATACGGATCCACATGGATGCCCCGGCTGTCGCAGATCAGCTCTGCATAGATATCGGAATTATAATTCACCGCCTCGTCTACACACACACCACGGACTTCGGGGTAGAAGATCCGGTCGCCGGTGGCGTTGGTATGATGGGTGCCGATACGCAATCCGTAGGGCATCAGCGCCTCCACCTGCTGGGGGGACGCCTCGGAATGGGCTACAGAAAACACCGCCGCAGGATTCTTTGCCTTCACGTCCAGCACGAAGTCCAAAATGTTCTCCCGCTCCGGGGCCAGGCCCCAAACCCTAACGATATCCCAGCCTGCATCGATGACGGGTTGATACTTGACTTTATCCACCGGCCCATTCCAGGGATTGTGCTCCCGGTCACAGCCGAATTTGGGATTCATGTAAGGGCCTTCCATATAAATACCCGCCAAGTTGGCGCATTGCGGGTCCTTCATAGCCTCCCGTAGCGTATTCAGCGCAGCTACAAATTCTTCTGTATTCATACTGAAGTACAGGGCTGCCAGCACCGTGGTAGAGCCATGGCGCAGGTGATGCCCAACCGCCTTGGGGTCCTCATAAAAGAACACATCGCCGTTTGAATGGGTATGGATATCCACGAAGCCGGGACCCACATAGAGCCCCTGGGCATCCAGGATCTCACAATTCTCGGGAATGGGGTGCTTCCGCATTTCTCCGAAAGAAACGATCTTCCCGCCCTCCATCACCAGAATTCCCTGGGGGATCAAGTGATCGCGCATAACCAAGGTAGCATTGATGATCGCAAGCATACGTCACCTCCTCAACGTAAGGAGTCCAGCAGCGCAGTGCTTTGCTTGATGATCCTCTCCGCAACACCTGCTTCAAAATTGGAGCTTCTGGCTTCATAACCGCCTTCGTCATAGGCTTCCTTCATAGGAAAGTAGCCTTCGCAGCCATTTGTCAAACACATAGGAAGCACCAGATCCCAGCCTTCAGCTTCCTTGATGCTCCGGCCGATGCCGGTGAAAGGTTCTCCGGGAATACCGGCCAACACCACATTGCCGATCGCCACCGCGCTGAGGGTCATAGAGAAGTCCTCCGGACCATGCTCTAATCGCACCATTCTGGCAGCTTCTGCCACCACAGTTGTCAGCATCATACCCTTGTAGGGCAGCTCGTCATCCTTACCTGCGTTATGCAGATCGTTGATGCGGTGGGCTTCTTCCATATCCTCTGCTTTAGGCAGCTGGGAAGGGATACGGATGCACCTTTGGCCAAAGCGGATGGAATCTACATCGGTATAGGCGGCCTTATCATAGACCTGCAGCACCGCACCGGCCACCACCCGGCCCATAAAACGGGCATGACCGTAGCCACGGGACACATCATCAAAATCCATAAACATGTCATTGAGATACCCCAGCTCGGGATGCACATTGACATGGTTGACATCGCCCTGGGCGCCGTTGCAGAAGATGCAGCGGGTATTGTCCAGCGCCTTTTCTAAAGTACGGCGGGCGAAACCGGGCCAGTCGGCGCTAATCAAATTGCCGCCTACGGTATCCGGATGGTTGCCGAAATTGACCAGCACAAGATTTTCTCCATCCTCCCGGTCAAAACGAAGTACATTCACTCTTTCGTCTACATCGCCAATGGGCGCAACAATATCGGGATTGTTCACACCCGGATTGGTGCGAATGCTGCCGTCGCGCATACGGAAGCGGCGAACAAAAGCAATATTAGGCGCCTGGCCTACTGCCCAGGCCATTTTCGCAGGCTTTCTGTCGGCCAGAGCAAGTACCGCCGCATCGGCAAACTTATGGTCCAGAAGCTGGATATACTGCTCCACCAGACCGGGTTCCCGCTCATCCTCAACAGCCAGCGAAGGCCCTGTGTGGGTGTGGGTGGCGTGGATCAAAATGGCCTCCTTGGGCAAGCCGGTAGCGCGGCTGACCTGGGCAGCAAACCGGTCAGACAAGGTCTGCTCCATACCGCAGTGATCCATACTCAGCACCACCACCGCGTCTTCCCCGCACGACAGCGCCAGGGCGTTGATCTCCAGCTCATCTAGCACGCCCTCGGCAAACCTGGGTTTATAATAGCCGCGAATGGGGATCCCCAGCGGGGGTGTCACATTCACCCGGGCAAAGCCCGCTTTTAATTGATTCATTTTCATCCTCCTACTCTGCTGTTTGTCCCGGTCAACCAGGAAATATTAATAACAAATCCGTTTTTATCTTTTTCTATTTAGTGCTATTTAAAAAACAGGAAACACCATTTCTTACATAAATGTATTTTAATACCACAGCTATACAATGTCAATACCCATTGCGTATTTATCCGCAAACATCAGCTATTGCCATGTTTCCGGTTGCATTGCCGGAGAAAGCATGTTAGAATATGAAAAAGTACTCTAAATTGGAGGCGCATTATGGCAGACAATCGCTTTGGATACCGAAAATCCCTGATTCTGAATATGATCCATCACTTGGGTCCTATCAGCCGTACAGAACTGATCGCCCTGACGGATTACCGCCCCGCTACCGTGGGCGAGATCGTAACCAGCTTGTTGGATGAAAAGCTTGTTGTAGAAGCCGGTCAGATCTCCGGCGGGCACGGCCGCAAACGGGTCATGCTGGAGCTGAACCGCACCCGCCTGTGCGCTCTGGGTATCTCTTTTGTCTCCGGGAAGGTGCAGTACATCCTGGGCCAGCCCGATGGTGTGCTGCTGTATCGCAGCGAAACACCGATCCCCCAGGGGATCCCCCGCCATATCCTGGCAGACTGCATTGCCGACGAGGTAGAGAAGATCCTGCACCAATTTGAAGACAAGCACATTGTAGGCATCGGTATTTGCAACCCACTTAGCGACCCTCGCAGTTACGAAGCCGGTGTCTCCTTGTCCAACAGCTATTCCCTTTTCAACAACTGGATCCTTAATAGCCTGCAGCCCAGGCTTGCGCAGCTGTCCGGTTTGAATGTTAAGACCTTCAGTAATGTAACACTGCCCGTAGTAGCGGAGCACCGCTTTGGCGTAGCCAAGGGTGTAGAGGATTTTCTGTGGGTAGAGCTGAGCAACGGCATCGGCGCTTCCATCTTTGCCGGCGGCAATCCCATTGGAGGTGCCCGTGGCGTTGCGGGAGAGCTTGGCCACACAGTAGTGGACTGCCATGACCGTTCCCTTTGCTACTGCGGCAAGCCCGGCTGCGTGGAACGTACCACCGCCTTCCCCTCCCTGGTCGCCCAGATCCGCCAAGCCTTGGACAGCGGTGTATTCTCTCTTCTGCGCAGCCGGCCCAATGTACCGGAATATATCACCGTAGAGGATATTCGCTGGGCTTTGGAGCAAGGTGACCGAATGTGCATGCATTTGGTAGAAGATGCAGCCGCACAGATCGGCGTGGCGATCGCCAATGCGGTCAATCTGCTCAATCCCAAGCTGGTCGTACTCTATGGCTTCATGCTGGAGTTGGGCGAGCATTTCCTAAAGCCTCTGGAGCATGCTATTCGGGAGCATACGATCACCTTAGCTGAAGATTTTGAGATCCGTCTGTCCAATTCTCTGGAGAGTCTGCTTCCCTGGGGTGCTGTTGCAGAGCTTTTCTCTGATTTCTTAGGAAGTGAAAACTATAGATGGGTCTACCGGCTTACTCCCGGCGATACCGAAATCAAGGAGAATTGACCATGAAAGAGTACACCATCACCCGGTGCTGCGGCACCCCGGATTGGGACACTGTTCCCACTCTGGCAATCGACACGCTCCTTTGGACATCCACTACAGACATTCAGGCATACGCACAGATCTGCTATGACGAAGATGCCCTGCATGTTTGCCTGCGCGCCCGTGAAAACCATATTCGGGCCGAAGAGACCGGCCCGTTAGGTGCCCCCTACGAAGACAGCTGTCTGGAATTTTTCTTCTGCCCCATGCCCGGTGACAGCCGTTATTTCAACATTGAGTGCAACCCCACCGGCTGCCTGTACCTGGGCTTTGGCAACGAGCCCAACGACTTGGTCCGCCTGCTGCCGGAGTGTGCCCCCATCCAGCCGCAGACCCAAAGAACCGACGACGGTTGGATGGTGACCTATTGCGTCCCCTACCGCTTTATCCGCCACTTTTTCCCGGATTTTCAGCCTGTCAGTGGCAGTTGTATCCGGGCCAACTGCTATAAATGTGGTGACCTGACCCCCAATCCGCATTTCCTTGCCTGGAACCCCATTCAAAATGAAACACCTGCATTCCACCGACCCTTACAGTTCGGCTTGATGCGGTTTGCTTAAGGAGGCGGCAGTTTGAAAAGAACGATTGCTTTTTTCCTGGTATTGGCGATGCTGATCCCCGGCTTGAGCGGCTGCGGCATACAGCTTCCCGGACCACCCCAGACAACCGCTCCCACCGAAGGGGATGGGTGCATTGCGGATCAGCCGAAGACGGTTTCTGATCCCTTGCATATTTCCAACGCCTTGCAGACTGCGCTGGATACTTCTGTGATCTTCAAGCCCGACAGTGCCTTGGTTTATGCCATGGGCATTCCCTCCCAGCTGGAAGGGGCGCTGCCGACCTATGTAGAAAGCATGCTGATGGTCCCCGCTCTTGCACTGGCTGGGATGTTAGGCGCGCAATGCAGTCAAAACGGAAGTGACCATGTCATTTCGCTAAACGGTATCACTCTGACACTGACTCCCGGCAGCGCCCAGCTGTGCAGCGGTGACACTACAGTGGCACTTCCTATTGAGATCACTCCGGAAAAAGGGGATCTTCTGGTCAGCGCTCTGGAGCTGTGCGGCGCTTTAGGTCAGAACATAGCCATTCGGAACGATCTTGTCTTTATCGGTCAAAATGTCAGCGCTGTAGAAACAGACGAAAGCACCGGTATGGAGCTGATCGGCTCTGCCCTGGGCAGCGAGCTTTCCTGTGAGGATACGCAGATCACCACATTGGGTGCCATCTCCACCGGCGACGGCTATTTTGCCCGTGCTGACCGTTCCGCCTGTCTGGTGCTGACCGCCGACATGATTCCCTATACCGCAGAAAACGGCGAAACCATCGCCATAGCAGGCTCTTTGTATGTGGAAGACCTAATGATCGAGCCCTCTGCAGCCCGGGATGACTACTACAGCTGCTCCATGACCGTCTACAATACGGGCTATACCTATGGCAGCATCGAAGCCTTCGACAAGGACGATCGTCTGATCGAATTTGAGAGAGTCAAGCCTTTTGACGGGCAGAAAGCTTCCGTCACCAAGGCACTCACGGACATGGTCGTACTGGGTACGGATATCTATCAGGCCATTGACCACGGAAGCTGGGCAGAGCTGGACTATCGTTCTTCTCTCAATTCCTCCAAGGTCACGATCCGTCTGGAGGTCCCCAAGGATGGCTACATATTTGTGACCTGCAACCCCATGCACTCCGAGCGCGTGGCCGTGTATAATGCAGTCCATACCTTCCTGACTCTGGCTTCCTTTGCGCAGGATCTTGTCAAATCCGACGACAGTGCTACCATTCGGGAGAAGCTGACAGACCATATCAGCGATAAGATCTTCAGCAATGCCAACACCGTCGCAGAGCTAAGCATGGAATTTGTGGGTCTTTTCAACAGCATTTCTGTAACCCCCACCAACCCTTCCGGATATGCCAAGGAGGTTGGGCAAAAGCTTTTGGAAATATTCCAGCGCTGTGAGTTTGATATTGCGGATGCTCTGCAGGATTCCGTCAAGGACTTTGGAGCTGACCAGGCAGACAAAGCAGCTGAAGGCTACCTGACCAAGCTGCTGCCCGCCACGAAGGTGGCCTTTACCGCCTGGGATATCTCCTACACCAGCGCCAATCTGGTCTGCCTGTTTATGGATCTGGCCTACTGTTCCAAGACCCGTTCGGTGATCATCGAAATCGGCGACTGGAGAGCCGCCTACGCTCAGCTTTTGCGCCAGCGAGGTAACCACGGCGGTGAGCGCTTCGTGCAGGGCTATGTAAATGGTGACGGCATCCCGGATCTGATGATCACCTACGCCTTTGCTCACTACGGCTCCTACGTGGAATTCTACACCTACCAGCAGCGGCAGGTCAAAGAGATCACCGAGGAAAACGGCAACAAGCAGCTTGGCGTTGCCTACGGTACCTTCTTCTACGCCGAGTTCCACAGTGTGCTCATGCGGGGAAATCTGCACATGGGCATCACCAGCACCAACTATATGCATATCATCGATAATATCCTCACCACGACCGAGGTCTTTTATGACACCGCCCAATCTGGATTAGGCTCGGAATACTACTATAACGATGAGCAAGTTTCCAAGGTCTATTACCATTGGAAGCTCAATGGCTTTGAAAAGGAATACGAGCCCTACATGAAACGAGTTGACGGCGGCAGCGATGGCTGGTCCATCAGCGAAGAAAATATCAAGGAAGTTCTCAAACGATAACACACAGCCCGGATGCTTCGCATCCGGGCTGTCAGCGTGTCAAAGAAGTGGGTTTTACAAAAGAATGCCTATCTTCACAAAAGCTCTATCACAGGGGATTCCAAAGGGGAAAGCGGCGGAAAACCTTGATCACACATCACCAAGTCGGATCTAGCCATGTCGTTCTGTGAGCCAAGGAGTTGG